>PMHH01000019.1 GCA_003156595.1 Acidimicrobiaceae bacterium | reverse complement strand
GGCTGGAGCAACGCCCAGCTCGCAGCGAGTTCCAGCCAGCCCCCCGCTCTGACGAGCGCCGACAGCACCACCATGAGCGTTGGCAGTGCCGGGTCCTTCACCGTGACGACCACGGGCATCCCGACCCCTTCGCTCTCAGAATCAGGGACGCTGCCCTCGGGGATCACCTTCATTAACAATGGGAACGGAACTGCAACTCTCGCTGGGACACCTTCGACGGCGACCGTCGGCCCCTACTCAATCAACATCACCGCTTCCAACGGCGTGGCACCCGACGCGACCCAAGACTTCACCTTGACCGTCAGCGGGCTGGCCACGACCACGACACCTACGGTCAAGCCGACTTCGGTAACACGCGGCTCCAAGGTCACCTACAAGGCCACCGTGTCTACGTCATCCGGTACGCCAACCGGCTCAGTAACGTTCTCGATCGGAACCACGACCATCTGTTCAGCAAGCCTGAAATCGGCCGAGGCCTCGTGTGCTTCAACGAAGGCCCCGACCGGCTCGGACACGGTGACGGCCAGTTATGCGGGTGACAACACCTATGCCGCCTCGACGGGCTCGACTACCGTGAAAGTAACCGTCGATCCCACGACCACCACAGCCAGCGTAGATCCAACGTCGGCCACCAAGGGTCAGGCTGTCACCTATTCGGCGACCGTCACCTCATCGCAGGGCGTTCCCACAGGGACGGTCGTCTTCACCATCGGGTCGAAGACTATATGCACTGCCGCGCTCAAGTCAGGAACCGCCACGTGCACCTCGACCAAGGCACCAAAGGGCTCCGACACAGTGACAGCTACCTACAAGGGGTCGGCTAATGACGGCACCTCAGTGGGGACGACGACTTTGAAGGTGACGTAAGGAGTCCTCGCTCGGGATCAGGGCGTCGAGCCGCGAGCGCAGGTCCGGCAGCTTCGAATACGAGCGACTACCGCCCACGAAATTTTCGACCGTAGGTCGCTATTCGAACCCGCTCGTCAAGGGGGAAAGCCGAAGCGGTGTCGACAGCCTCAAACGCCGATGATCTCGAGCAGTCCCTCGAGGCCGTCGAAGTCGTCCGGGTTCCGCGTATACAGCGGTAGCCCGTTGGCGTGCGCCGTGGCGGCGATGAGCAGGTCGGCAATCCGGCGACGGTGGGAACGACCGATCGCCACGACGGCGGCGACGACCTGACCGTAGCTGCGGGCAGCGGGGGCATCGAAGGCAACGGCGTCGAAGGTCGCCTCGACTTGCTGCAGGCGAGCTTGTCGACGCGCCCGTTCGTCACCGGTTGAGGCGAGATGCGGCCCTGCGGTGAGTTCGGCAAGGGTGATGGCACAGATCGCGGCCTCGTCGGGGAGCGCCGTCGCGACGGCTGGGTCATCCCAGTCGATGACCACAGACGTGTCGAGCAGGCCGACGGACATCTACAGGTTCTGATCGACGATGCGGTCAAGGTCGGCCCTGAACGCGTCGAGGTCGACATGTGGTCCGCCAGCTCCGAGCGAAATGAGATCTGCCTTGGCGACGAATTTCCGCCGGGGCGTCGCAATCGGACGGAGCTCGGCCACCGGGACGCCATTGCGCGTCACGACGAAGCTTTCCCCGGCGGCTACCGCGTCGATCACCTGGGCGTTGTTGTTGCGCAGCTCCCGCTGCGCGATCGTTTGCGTCACAGCGGACACTGTAGCACTGAAGGCTACAGTTCGCTACAGCGCCAGTCCTCAAGTGCGAGGAGCCGTTTTCGCACGTCAGCGAAGTTCGAATACGAGCGACTACGGCCCACCTCTCAGAATCGGCTCCAGTGCAGGTCAGCGCCTCTTTTTGGTCCGCTGACTTGACCGTAGTTATCCGTAAAACACCGTTCCGTGCCACTCGTTGGGGCACGCGGGGGTGTGCACGCGGGGGCACGCGGGGGGCACGACTGGTTCCTGCGTCGGGACCATCGAGATGGAGCGATCTGGCCTGACGCGGCAAGGGCATGCTCCGTTGGGTCCAAACCGTTGTACTGGCGAGGCGGCGGATCGGCGAGTGAATCTGATTAACTCGGGCCGGTGCCGGCCACTCGCGCCCTCCCTCTTTTAGGGACCGTCAGCTCCTCGGAGGGCTTCCAGCGTTTTGGCGTTCTGGCGGTGGCCTGTCTCGGAGTGGTTCTGGTCCAGTGCGGCGTCGCGTCCGTCTTCGTCGCCCTGCCCGCCATAGCCAGCCAGCTGCACGCCTCGCAGAGCCAGCTCCAGTGGATCGCCGATGCCTACACGGTGATCCTGGCGTCTTTGCTGTTCTTCTTCGGCGCCCTCGGCGATCGGTACGGCCGACGACGGATACTCCTCATCGGCCTCGTCGTCTACGCCAGCACGTCGGCGGTCGCGGCCGAGGCGGGAAGCCCCACTGAACTGATCGTGGTCAGAGCCTTCATGGGGGTTGGGGCAGCACTCATCTTCCCCGTCACGCTCACCATCTTGACCACCACGTTCCCAGCCGACAAGCGATCCCAGGCGTCGGCGGTCTGGACTGTCGCCACAACCACGGGCGGGTTAATCGGGTTCGTGGGAGCGGGGGCCTGCCTGGAGTTCTGGTGGTGGGGATCGCTCTTCGTTCTGACCATCGTCATGAGCGGGGTCTGCCTGCTCCTGGCCGTCGTGTTTCTCCCCACCCAGGAGGACCTCAGGCCCGTCCGGCTCGACCCGGGGGGTGCGCCGATCGCCACCGCAGCCGTCGGCGTGCTGGTCTACGCCACCATCGAAGCCCCGATCCGGGGTTGGCTTGGGGGGTTCACGATTGGCGCCATGGTCGTCGGCGTCATCTACGCCGCCGTCTTTATCGGCTTCGAGCACCTGACTCCGGTACCGATGCTTGACCCGAAGACCTTTGCTCAGCGGTCGGTCACGGCGGGCACGTTGCTACTCATCGTTCAGTTCATGGCCATCTTCGGGTTTATGTTGCTGGACTTCCAGTACTTCCAGTACTTCCAATACCTGCGCGGAGCCAGCGCCTTAGTGACTGGAATGGCGGCGGCAGCCTTGATCGGCGTCGGAGGCGTCATTGCCGTCCCGATAGCGCACCGGGTCAACCAGACCGGCCATCTGCGCACGGGTGTCGCTTTGGGGACCGTGTTGTCCAGCCTCGGTTGCCTGGTCTTCGCCTCGCTTGGACAGCATTCCGGTTACCTATGGATCGCCGTCTCCGTGGTGCTTGTCGGTGCCGGGGCGGGGATGTCCAGCGTCATCGGCACCAAGGCCATCACGGAGGGTCTGCCGTACTACAAGCAGGGCGTGGCCTCCGCCCTCAATGACACCACGCGTGAGTTTGGCGCCGCCCTCGGCGTAGCCGTCCCGGGAGCAATCCTCGACTCCGTATACCGGTCAACTATTGGCCACACGGCCGCCTATCGCCAGCTCTCGAGCGGGGGCGCAGCCCAGGTCAGCACCCTTGCTTAGGTGCGGCTCACTTGACCGTAGTTATCCGTAAAAGGCCGTTCCGTGCGGGAGGCGGACAGGGACTTGAGGCCGGCGGGGGTGGCTTCGCTCGAAAGCCGAACTCGAACTGCGTGCCGGGCACGCTCGAGGTTGGTGGCGTCCTGGAAGAGATGGAAGTACCAGTTCGCTGACAACAGCGCCCCTTCGAGCTCGAAGGCGAGCTGGCACGGATCGCTGTCGGCTCGTAGCTCCCGCTTGGCCTGGGCGTCTTCGGCGGCGCGCTCGAGGGTGGACATCCACTGTTGTTGGCACTCCGAGATCAGGTCACGTGCCGGGCTCGGCTCCTTGGCGGCGAACTCGGCCATGGCGGAGGCAAAGAAGCAGCCACCCGGGAACACCTCTCTCTCGATGTAGGAGAGGAATGCCTCGCACAGGGCATGGAGCCGGGTGATGCCAGATCCCGACGCCAGGGCCGGAGCGATCACTTCTTGGACGTAGCGCTGGCGAGCTTCTGCGATGGTGGCCAGCTGGAGGGATTCCTTGGAGCCGAAGTGTGCGAACAGACCGCTCTTGCTCATGCCCAGCTCGGTAGCGAGTCGCCCGATGCTGAGGCCGTCCAGCCCGTCGACCGTGGCGATGTCGGCGGCTATACGCAAGATGTCACCTCTCGTCCGGGCTCCCTTGGTCGTGTTCCGGGTCGGCATCAGCCCTATTGTATAGTACGAACGACCGTGCTATTCTACCGCCGCTGACATCCTCGCCGGCTTTCTTCACAGGAGGTATGCGCTGTGCCGTTCGTCAACGTCAAAGTCATCGAAGGGGTCTTCTCGGCCGATCAGAAGCAGGATATGGTGCGTCGGCTGACCGACACCATGGTAGAGATCGAGGGTGAGAACATGCGACCGGTCACCTGGGTGGTCGTCGAGGAAGTGAAAAGCGGCGACTGGGGTATCGCCGGTAACCCGTTGAGCACCGCCGACGTGAGGGCGCTCGCGCTTGGCCAACCGGTCGGCTGATACTTCCCATCGCGGTTTCGGGGCGGCAATGTATGACGTGATCGTGGTCGGCGCCCGCTGCGGGGGAGCGCCTGTGGCGATGCGACTGGCCCGCGCCGGGCACCGGGTCGCCCTGGTCGACCGGGCGACCTTTCCGAGCGACACCGTGTCCACCCACTTTCTCTGGCAGCGCGGTGCGGCCCAGCTGCATGCGTGGGGGCTGCTCGATCGACTTGCGGCCCGGGGGTGCGCACCGATTCGGACGATAACCTTCGACGTCGGTCCGGTGCAGATACGCGGCACCGGACCGGCCGTCGGCGGCATAACCGACACCTACTGCCCGCGGCGGACCGTTCTCGATGCCGTGCTAGTCGAAGCTGCTACCGAGTCCGGAGCGGAGCTGATCGACGGATTCGTGGTCGATGAGATGTTGTGGTCCGAGGGCCGCGTCGTGGGTGTGGAGGGCCACTTCCGGGGTGCGGCGAAAACGATGCTGCGAGCCCGGATCGTCGTTGGCGCCGACGGTCTGCACTCGACTGTGGCCCGCTCAACCAGCGCCAACGCCTACCAGGAGCACCCTGCTCTCACCGGCGTTCTCTACTCCTACTGGAGCGGCCTCAGCCATTTCGGGGCACGCTTTTGCGCACGCCCGGGCCAGCTCATCCTGGTCTGGCCCACCAACGATGACCTGACCTGCATCTATGTNNTCTGGTCCCCGACCTGGCCGACGCCGTCGCATCCGGGCAGCGCGAACAACGCTTCGTCGGCACCGACGACCTCCCGAACCTGTACCGGACCTCAGCCGGCCCGGGTTGGGCGTTGGCCGGCGACGCCGGTCACCACAAAGACCCCTCTACGGGCATGGGAATGTCGGACGCGTTCGCGTCAGCCGAACTGCTAGCTGATGCCATCGACGGGGCGCTTGTCGGGCAGAGACCGTTCGACGACACACTATCGGAGTACCAGGACAAGCGAGATGCCCTCACCGCTAACGGATTCGAGCTCACTTTGAGCACGGCCCGGCTGGCGCCGCTGTCGCCCAGGCTGGAAGCGTTCTATCGCGCGGCCGCCGGCGAACCCGAGGTCATCTGCCGGATCTTCGGGGTGCTCGGCGGTTCGCTCCCGATTGGAGAACTCTCCCGGGCCGGGCACAAGTGAGCAGACCGCTGGTCGGATGCATCCTGAATCGGCTGGGAAGCGCAGATGCCGCACGGTGGCGGCAGGCCATCGAACACGCCGAGATGGCCGGTCTCGATCACCTCGCAGTAGGAGATCACATCGCGTTCCACACCGGCGCGGGCACCGACGGACTGCTCGCGGCCGCCACCGTGCTCGGTGTTTCGGATCGGCTCTCCACCAACACTGCGGTCTACCTCCTCCCGCTACGCCACCCCCTCCTTGTAGCCCGCCAGCTAGCAGACATCAGTGTCCGGGCCCCGGGACGCTTCACGTTCGGCGTCGGCATCGGCGGTGAGGACCGACACGAGGTCGAAGCCTGCGGAGTGGATCCAACAACACGAGGCCGCCGAATGGACGAATGCATTCAGGCGATCCGCCAACTCCTCACCGGGCAACCCGTCGACTTCGAAGGTGAGTTCGTAAACCTCGCCCAGGCTCAAATTACGCCGCCCGTCGTATCAACGATCCCCATCGTGGTGGGCGGACGTTCCGACGCAGCCATCCGTCGCGCCGGCAAGCACGGCGACGGGTGGTTCGGCATCTGGGTATCGGCCGAACGCTACGAACGGGCGATCATCCAGATGAAAGAGGCCGGCCACGATGCTTCACGCCACGAAATCAAATGGACGAACGCCCTCAACATCTGGTGCGGAATCGACAAGTCCTCCGACGCGGCACGCCCGCACGTAGCGTCGGCAATGGAAGCCTTCTACGGAATGCCCTACAACAGGTTCGAGAGATGGAGCCCCGCCGGCCCGGCGCCAAAACTCGCCGAGTTCCTCATTCCGTACGTCGCCGCGGGATGCTCAATGTTCAATTTGATCATCAACGGACCTAGTGTCGAAGCCGAGATCGAAGCAGCTGCCGAGATCCGCCAACGCCTGCTCAACGCCACTTCATAGAACGGGCCCGCTAGGTATGGGAGATGTACCGGCGCTGGCCGCGAGCGAGCCCGACTCGGGGATCAGTTCGACGCCGCTACCGCGGATCTGGCGAATGGCGTGTTAGGCGCAGTTCGACTTGCTGGCTGAGCGTTCGTGTCGCAACCGGTCATGTAGGGCGACGACCGGTGCAAACTGTGGCCGGAAGCGCTCCCGAAGCCGGCCCAGCACGCCCCGGGGCTGAGTCGACAAGCCGGATCCGGGAACTGCCGTCGGACTGGTAGCCGACTCCTTCAACGCCGCGACGATCAAGCCGATCAGCTTGGTGGCGTCTTCGAGTAAGACCGGAGTGGAGGCGATGCAGACGTCGTCCCTCCAGTGACTTACGACGATGGTGGAGGTCTCCTTATGCCAGGTCACGCGCAGGTAGCGGTGCGATCCGCGCAAATCAGGGAGAAACAGTCGATGGGTGAAGTTCTCCTCCACGGCGACCAGTATCCACCTTCAGTGACCCGTCCGCTACTGGATCACAATTGGCGCAAACCGACTCGGCGTCGTTCGTAGGCACGGTAGGATCGGTCTCGCGGAGAGCCCGACGCCCGGACTGCGCCCGACGACCGCCGCCGTTCCGGTCGCCCTGGTGCCTGGAGCGCCCTTGGTGGTCATTTGGGGAGGGACCGCGGCCTATACGTCTGAACCAGGTTGATCGATCCTGCTAATCCGTTCGCTCATCCGCGAGTCGTCGGCAAGATACTTTGTACGATCTCGCTCATGCCAGACCATCTCAAAAGGCCTTGGTCTCACCCGAGAGGGAGTGGCTTGCAGGTCCCTGTGGCGGGTCTCGACCGCCGATTCGAGAATCGGTGGAGTTGCCCCTCCGTCATTGCCGAACTCCCTCTCTTGGCGGGTTGGAGCGCCATAGGTATCGGGGCCGCGCTCGACAACGGGATCTACTACCCCTCATACGTTGTCATCATGACGATAGGGGTCCTTCTGATTCTTACGACTCTGGCCCTGAGACCCAACTTCGGCAGGTTTACATCTCATCACGGCGGGATAGCAGTGGGTACAGTGGTTCTGACCGCCATCGTATTACCGGCAAGCACCTACGCAACGGTAAACAGCTATGCAACTGGTCAAGCTATCCATGCCAGCCGCTTGCTCACTATTGCTGCCGCCCTGCTTTTGGCTACATGGTCGGTCTTCTCGTTGCCCCGGGCGATCTGGGCGGCCTACTCGGTCATACTTTTTATGCTGGCCGCCGGAGTGACCCAAATTGTCGCAAGCCATGCTCCACCCATCGATGTCTGGTACATGCTCCAAGCGACAACGCACGCTCTGGGTCATGATCAGAACATCTACACTGTTCCGTGGAGTAGCGGTATCCCCGGGGAATTATCCAACAAGTATGTGTATCTCCCTGGGGCAACCATCCTGTTGTGGCCGTTCCACGCCATCTTCGGTGACGTCAGGTACGGGTTACTGGCTGCGTTGATCATCACCGGTATCGCTCTGATCCGAGCGGGCACTCAGTCAGCGATTACCCTCACGGCCGCACTGTTTGTCCTTTACCCAAAGGTGATGTACGGCCTCGAACAGTCGTGGATCGATCCCTTAACCCTTTGTGCACTCTCGCTCATGGGTCTAGCCATGATGAGGGGTCGTCGCGGCTGGGCAATCGTCGCGTTTGCTGTCGCCCTAAGTTGCAAACAATATAATTGGTTGATCATCCCCTTCGCGGTGCTCTGGAAGGACTTCGGGTTTCGGCGTACGGCCATTGCCGTGGCGGCGGCGGTCGGCCTGTCGTTGCCCTGGGCATTAGTAAACATCCACGCCTTCATAAGTGGCGTAATTACCTATAATCTTGACCTTCCATTGCGTACCGACTCGCTCTCGCTATACACCACATTAGTGCTCCACCAGGAGAATCCCGGCTTAGAATTGCCGGCGGCCGTCATCACAGCCGTATTTCTCCTGGCGATCTGGCGACTTCCCAGAACTGAGACGGGATTCTTTCTTGGCTCCGCCGCAATTATAGGCGTATACGACCTATTCAACAGGTTGTCATTTTTTGATGCTTGGGAATTCGCAGGCGGCTTGACTCTCTTTGCCGTGATATTCGGCCGAGCGACGTCGGATTCGGAGCGCTCCAGGCATACACCGGTGCTCGACGCATCGGCGCACCTGAGCGATCAGCATCCGGCCGACGGTTAGGTCGGACCCTCCTGTCGCGCCGGTATCGGCCCTGGAGATCGATCTCGTTCGGCCTAGACAGGATGGGTCCGCTCTCGGCTAGCCACAGCCATGACAAGCCCTGCTCCGCTCAAGAGTGCAACACCAATGGCCACGACAAGCAGCCACACGAACGTGCCACCGGGCGGTTGCCAGGCAGCTTGGCTCAGGAGGGAGCCCGGAGTATCGAGGCCGATGCCGTATCGTCGGGCGTTGGTGTAGTAGCCGATCCATTGGCCGGCTGAGACAACGACCATCACACTCAACAGGAGAGCGGGACTCATCCTGACCAATCGTCTGCTCTCGTGTCTCTCCGCAATGACCTCGGCCGACAGAAGAGGTAGCGCTACCGCCACGCCGAGAACGTAGCGCGTCTGCATGCTGAATCCCGTTTGAGCTATGAGGAACATCTGGACCGCGGCCGTCATGGCTGCGATGGCAACGGCCGTACCGACCAAGACAAAGCGCTGGCGGCGCGTCCCGACAGCCAGAGCGATGATCACCAGGCCGCCGATCGCGATGAGCCAGGCGTGTTCAATTCCATTTGGTATCGGGGTGTCGAGCCACCCGAAGACTCCTACCGCCTGGTGGGCCAGAGACTCCGCATCCGTCACCGTTGGCCGGTTGTCGATCGCTACGGACAGCGACACTGGGAACGGTGGCGTCGCGAACACATCCCATGCGAGACCAACAAGACCTCCAATCCCGGCGATTCCGATACCGACGATGCTGTACCGACCCGCGGCACGAAAGCGTCGGAGGGCGGATGTCGGACCGAGAAGGCAAATGAAGAGTGCTGCTCCGGTTATTAGCCACAGGTCGTCGATTTGCCTGGATAGCGCCATTATTCCGCCGCCCACTCCCATGGCTAACCACGCCAGGTTGGGACTGTCATCCTGGCGGATTCGCAAGAGACCCGCCCAGAAGCAGATCGCCGCCGCGATTTCAACGCCGTTGGTTGTCACCGAGGCCGCCAGGAAGAGGACCATTGGTGTTGCGACCAAGGCCAGGCCACAGGCCGGCCACAAGGTATGACGTCTGATAGTGGCGCACCACGACGCGGCGCCGAGCAGGAGGATGCTGATCGCGGCTGATGCCAGACGCGCCGCGTAAAACTCTCCGTTCGGACTGGTGACCAGTCTGGCCGCGAGTCCTAGCGGAAGGAAGAGGAACGGAGGGTAGATCCCCTCGATGGTCGGGGCCTGCACGTCCTGGGTTCCGGTTAGAGCAGGGGCGTCCTGCAAACACGCCGCCGTCTTGTCGGGGAAAAAGGCCATGCAGACACTTAGGCTCGCTGGAACCTGGCGAACAGGGAGGGAATAGCTCCTGGTTGACGCTACGGTCCACGCCCGCCAGGCAGGGGCCGTATAGGGGGGAAGTGGAGCCGTGTAGCGCTCACCTGACAGTTCTAGGTGGCCGGTCGCCAGTGCCTTGACCAGCGCCGCTGGCTCGTCGGGAGAGGCTCCAGGAGGGTTGCCGAAGACCCATCCCACGGTGAGAAAAGCCAAACCGCTGATTAGACACGCCGCCACAACCCGATCGGGCCTCAGCCATCTTGTGTGCAAGAGGCCCCCACACATCCTGGTCGAGTGGAGCGCTTTTGCCGCCATCTACGCAGATTGTATCGGGAGCGCACTCCCCTCTGACCGGGGGACGCTGGGCATAGACAGTGACGGTGGCGCCCCTTCGAAACGCGGCAGCCAGAACCGTCCAAAACAGGCCGACCAATCAAATAGCGAGGAGCATCGAGGCGAAACCATCCGGGCCGTGATAGCCGACCCCTACACTCGCACAATGCTGAACGGGAAGCGGGTGATCACGGTGCTCCCCGCGTACAACGCGGGTAGGACTCTAAAGCAAACGGTCCACGAGTTGGACCGCGCCATCGTGGATGAGGTTCTGCTCGTGGATGACGCCAGCACCGACGACACCCTTCTCCGGGCCGAGGAACTGGGCGTGATCACGATCCGGCATGAGAAGAACCGGGGTTACGGCGGCAACCAGAAGACCTGTTATAGAGCCGCCCTCGAGCTCGGGGCCGACATCGCGGTGATGGTCCATCCCGACTACCAGTACTCGCCCCTTCTGGTGCCGGCTATGGCCGCCATGATCGCTTATGGCGAGTACGACTTCGTTCTCGGATCTCGGATCCTGGCCCAGGACCCCGTTTCGCGGGGTATGCCGGTCTACAAATACGTCGCCAATCGGCTGCTCACGCTCTGCGAGAACCTGGTCCTGCGCCAGAAGCTGTCCGAGTACCACACGGGTCTGCGTGCTTTCAGCAGTACCTTGCTGGCGGCCCTTCCGTTCGAGCGGAACTCGAATGACTTCGTCTTCGACAACCAGATCATCGTTCAAGCGATCATGTTCGGCGCGAGGATCGGCGAGCTTTCCTGCCCGACCCGCTACGAGGCGGAGTCGTCATCGATTGGCTTCAGCAGGAGTGTCCGCTACGGGCTCGGCGTCCTTCGCACCAGCGCCCAATACCGTTTGCACGTCAGCGGCGCCCGCCGTTACCCGTACCTCGACATAGCTTCCAAGTGAGCGGCTCCAGGGGAGGGGAGCACCCGACTGGTCAGGCCCCGGCCGTCAGGGTTACCGAGGTGGATGTGTAGCCTACGTTCCACTGTTCGCCACTTAGCTGGGTGCCGCTGACGCTGGAGAAGGTGCCTTCGAGGGTGCCAGCGCCTACCACCGTGTCGGTCGTACCGGCCGGGGGTGTATAACCACTTGCGTTGTCGATGGCGAGATTCCCGGCCAGTAGGGCCGTGCCCGACATGGCCACCTCGCCGTTCCCCTGGCTCGACACCCCGATTCCGAGCGTTGAACTACTCCCGAGGGTGGTGGTGCCGGTCAGGGCGAGGGTGGCGTTGGTGACGGTG
>PMHH01000086.1 GCA_003156595.1 Acidimicrobiaceae bacterium | reverse complement strand
TCAAGGTCGACCGCGAGGAACGCCCCGACGTCGACAGCATCTACATGGAAGCGGTCCAAGCCGTCACTGGCAGCGGCGGGTGGCCGATGACCGTCTTCCTTCTGCCCGACGGACGGCCGTTCCTGGGGGGAACCTACTTTCCC
Source organism: Acidimicrobiaceae bacterium (assembly GCA_003156595.1). Classification (GTDB taxonomy): domain Bacteria; phylum Actinomycetota; class Acidimicrobiia; order Acidimicrobiales; family Palsa-688; genus PALSA-693. The sequence continues at coordinate 30,040 of PMHH01000086.1, read as the reverse complement.
CGCAACCACTTCGTCGAGCTGCTCGGGCAGATCACACGGGCCTGGCGGGAGCGGAGGAGAGACCTCGAGGACGCCGCAGCCCAACTCGCCAAAGCCGTGCGGGCCGGCACCGGCCTCCCCGGGATGGACGTGCTCGGCCGCGGCTCGGCCNNAGTTCCCGCAGCCGGCGATGCTCGAACTGCTGCTGCTGGCGGTTTCCCGGACGGGACGCCGGGACGGGATGGATGCGCTAACTCTGACCCTAGACGCGATGGCGGCGGGCGGAATTTACGACCATCTGGGTGGCGGTTTCGCCCGTTACTCGACCGACNNCACTTCGAGAAGATGCTCTACGACAACTCTCTCCTAGCCCGGGTGTACCTCCACGCCTGGCAGCTGACCGGATCAGACCGCTACCGCCAGGTAGTGACCGAGACCCTCGAGTACCTCCTGCGACCACCCGTACGCCTGACCGGTGGTGGCCTGGCCTCGGCCGAGGACGCCGACAGCGAGGGCACCGAAGGCCGCTTCTACGTGTGGGACGCCCCGGAGGTTCTCGAGGTCGGCGGCCGAGCCGCCGCAGCCTGGTACGGCGTCACACCTAAAGGAAACTGGGAGGACCACAACATCCTGTTCCGACCGCTCGGCGCCGAGCTGGATCGGCCGCCGGAGGTGGAGGCGGCCCGACTGGCCCTGCTCGCCCGCCGGGAGACCCGAGTCCGCCCCGGCCTCGACGACAAGGTCCTCACCGAGTGGAACGCCATGGCGGTGGCGGTCCTGGCCGAGGCCGGCGCCGCCCTCGACAGGCCGGACTGGGTGGCCGCCGCGGCACAGCTCGCCGACTTTCTCCTGGGGGCCCTCCGGCGGCCATCCGACGGGAGATGGCTACGCAGTTGGCAGGGCCCGGCCGGCCCCGGNNCCGGCCGGCCCCGGAGGCCACCGGCAGGGCCCGGCCGGCCCCGGAGGCCACCAGCAGGGCTCAGCGCGCCACCTCGCCTACGCCGGCGATCACGCCTGGCTCATCGAGGCGTTCACCCGTTTGGCCGAGGCGACCGGCGAAGCCCGCTGGATTGCGGAGGCGAGGGCGGCGGCCGACGCGCTGCTGGAGTTGTTCACCGATGAGAAGTCCGGCGCGTTCCACATGACGGGCCACGACGCCGAGGTTCTCATCGCCCGCCCGATGGACAGTCAGGATGGGGCCCTACCGTCCGCAAACTCGGTCGCAGCCACCGCCCTCCTGCGCCTGGCCGCGCTCACGGGAATTTCGCGCTACCGCACCCAGGCGGAAGCGGTGATTCACGCTCTGAGCGCGGCAATCGCGGCCGCGCCGATCGCGTTCACGGGGCTGGTGGGGGCCGCAGAGCTGGCTCGCACGGGATTGACCGAGGTCGTCGTCACGGGCGATCGCCCGGACCTGCTCGAGGTCGTTCGGCGCCGGTACCTGCCCGGGGCGGTGCTGGCCTGGGGGGAACCCTTCGACTCGCCGCTGTGGGAAGGGCGGACGGGGTCTGACCAGGCGAATCTGGCCTTTGTGTGCCGGGACTACGCCTGCCGGGCCCCTAACGGCGACCCGGCCGCCCTCGCGACCGAGGTAGGCGCGTGAACAACTAGCATGGCCCATCGGGGGGCATCCACCTTCGGGGGTCCGGACTTCGCCACTATGAATACCCGTGTCCGCTAGTACTGCGCCCGACTTCTATACCGTCGTCAAGGACCTACCCAGGGTGGCCGTGACCCCGGGAGGGACCCTCGAGCTGCTCGTCCTGGCCGCCGGCGGCAACCATTGCGCCGGCGTGGATCTGGTGTCGGGAGTCCTGGTCAGGGCCTGGTCAGCGGAGCCGTCGGCCCATCAGCTGCGCCCCTACGACGTGGTTCGTGTCACCCTCGACGAGCTCGGGGCGGACTTCGACGGGGTTCCCGATCCGTGCCAACCCGAGGCCCTGGTCCTGACCGGTCCTCCGATACCGGTCCGGCGGGCCAGCCCCCGGCGGGTAACGCGTCTGCTCCGCCCGTTGCTACATCCCAACGGCGAGCCGTTGCTGGGGATCTCCAGCCCTGTCGTGCGCTTCTGGGAACGCCGGCCAGACCATCCTTCGATCGCTCTCGTCGAACCGGAGGGGCCCATCAGCCTGTGGCGGGAAGAACCCTACCTGGCCTGCCGATTTGGCTGGTTGGGACACGAGCGCGAACTACCCTGCCTGGACCGGCGCATCGCGGCAGATATGGACCAAGCCGGCCGGACCCACATGCTTGCCGGCAAAAATGACCGCCTCCTAGTGGCCCTCACCCCGCCCATCGAAGGTCGCTGCCACAAGGTCGTAGAGGCCATCCTGCCCCGCCCCTGAGCCCTTCTGGCCCGGCCCGGCAGCCTGCCCGAGGAGCTGGTAGCTGCGGAGGCGGTCCGCGTGATCGAAGGTGGAGGTGGTGACCATGAGTTCGTCGACACCAGTGCGCGTCGCTAGATCGCCGAGCTGGGCGAGGACCACGGTCGGGTCCCCGACGACGTGTGTGCCGGTGGTGCTGGCTATCAGCGCCCGGTCGGCGCCGGTGTAGGGGTAGGCGGCCGCCTCCTCCGGGCTGGGCAGAGTCGAGGGGTGCCCCGTCCGCAGCCTCAGGATCGAAAGCCGCGACGAGCCGTGCAACCACTGGGCCCGCGCCGTGTCCTCCGCACAAACGACGGCGACGCCAATGAGGCAATACGGCTCGGCCAGCACCTCAGACGGCCGGAAGGACCGGCGGTACAGCTCCAGGGCCGGTTCGGTGTTGGCGGCGCTGAAATGATGGGCGAAGGCGAACGGCAGGCCCAGCCGGCCGGCTACCTGCGCGCTGTAGCCACTGGAGCCCAGCAACCACAACGCCGGCTGGTTGCCCTCCGCCGGGATGGCCCGTACCCGTTGATAGTGCCCGGCGAAGAAGCCGAGCAACGCCTCCAGCTGCTCCGGGAAGTCGTCGGCTGACAGCGCTTCCATGCTGCGTCGCAAGGCCAGCGCGGTCATCTGGTCCGTCCCCGGCGCCCGACCAATCCCCAGGTCGATCCGCCCTGGATAGAACGCCTCGAGCATCCCGAACTGCTCCGCCACCACCAGCGGGGCGTGATTGGGCAGCATCACCCCCCCTGAGCCCACCCGGATCGTCGTGGTCGCGGCAGCAACCTGCCCGGAAAGGACCGCCGGAGCGGAGCTGGCGATGCCGGGCATGTTGTGGTGCTCGGCGACCCAGAACCGTTGATATCCCCACGCCTCCACGTGCCGGGCCAAGTCAACGCTTCGCCGCAACGCCTCGCCCGTCGCTACCCCGGTTGGTACCGGGCACAGATCGAGCACAGACAGAGGAACCAGGAAACTCACCTTCAGGCCAACACCACCGCCGGAGCGGCTGCTCCACGCCTGCTCTCGGGGGCTAGGTCGTCAAGGCGGGAGCCAACTCCCTCCAGGCCTGGCGCGGGAACAGCCCATCCTCGCTCAACACCTGGATACACACGTGGTCGGCACCGGCGTCACGGTGCTGGCGAACCCGGGACTCGATGGCATTCTCGTCACCCCAGGCCACGAGGGCGTCGATCAGCTTCTGACTGCCGCCCGCCGCGAAGTCGTCGTCGCCGAAGCCGAGACGCCGCAGGTTGTTGGTGTAGTTGGGCAGGGCAAAGTAGTGGGCGAGGTGGTCGCGACCGAGCTTGCGGGCCAGTTCCGAATCGGTGGTCAAGACGACCGCCTGCTCGGGCAGCACCAGGCTGGCCGGTCCCAGCGCGGCGCGGGCGGCGGCCGTGTGTTCCGGGGTGACGTTGTACGGATGGGCGCCAGCGGCGCGGGTCCGGGCCAGCTCGAGCATCTTCGGGCCCAGAGCAGCCAGCACCCGCGTCGACGGCGCCAGCGGTGTGGGCGCGGAATCGAGCCCGTCGAGGAACGAGGCCATAGCCGCGAGCGGTTTGCGATAACGGCCGGGTTCGCGGGCATCGATCAGGGCGGCGTGACTGACACCGATGCCGACGAGGAACCGGTCTCCGTGGGCGGCGGTGAGGCGGGCGTGCGAGTCCGCAGTTTCCTCCGCCGAGTGCATCCAGAGATTGAGGATGCCGGTAGCGATTGTCGTTGTCTTGGTCGCCGCCATGAGCCGCTCGACCACGTCGAACACGTTTCCGCCGATGTCCGGGACCCACAGAGCGGAGTATCCGAGGTCTTCCAGCTCAGCAGCAGCCTCGGCGCCTTCGGCCGGATCCCCGTATCGGAGCCCCGCACTCCATATCCCCGTTCCCGTGATATCTCTCATCGCGCCATTCTGGTCGCCCGGCGGGGCCCGCGCGGGCGGTGCGGCCGGACGAGGGATACTGCGGGGATGGCCGATCACAATGTGCTGGGTGAGGTACTGGAGTCGTGTGGCACCGACCCCCTCACCGGCTTCTACCGAGACGGATGCTGCACGAGCGGGCCCGAGGACCTCGGCAGCCACACGATCTGCGCGGTGGTGACCGCCGAGTTCCTGGACCATCAGCGTCGCATCGGTAACGACCTCTCGACTCCGATGCCGCGGTTTGGCTTTCCGGGTCTGGCGCCAGGGGATCGCTGGTGTGTCACCGCCGCGAACTGGTTGCGCGCCTACAACGACGGTGCAGCTGCCCCAGTCGTGCTCGCTTCCACCCACGAGCTGGCCTTGCAGATCGTCCCTCTCTCGGCGCTCCAAGAGCACGCCGTCGACGTACCTGACAGCCCGAGCGGCCTCGAAGAGTGAACACGGGCTGGACAGGCCAGGAGCCTCATCGTCGCTGACCCGACCGGCCCACGTCATACTGAACCCGGTGCGTTTCCACACCGAACACCGCTTCCACGGCTCTCCCGGTGCAGTCGCGGCGCTGCTCGCCGATCCGGGCTTCTACGTCGGGCTCGCTCTCCCCGATCTGAGCCAGCCCGAAGTGCTCGAGCAACATGCAGACAGCGACGACGCCGCGCTAGTCCTCCGCTACGAGTACGTCGGAAGTCTCGATCCGATGGCCCGCCGGTTGCTCGGCCCCAAGCGGCTGGCTTGGATCCAAGAGATGCACGTCAACTCGTCCTCGGGCTCCGGCTCCGGCTCGGGCACGCTTCGCTTCCGGGCCGAGGCAGATCCGAAGCGACTGCACGGCTCAGCCGACTTCATCCTCGCCGGGGATGAGGCGGGCACCGTTCGCCAGTTGGACGGAGAGCTGGTGGTGGCCGTGCCGGTCATTGGTCACCAGGCCGAGCGCCGGATCGTCCCCGGGATTCTCCGGCGCATGGACATCGAGGCCCAAGCCCTCGACGAGAAGCTCCGCGGCGGATAACGGCTGCCAGTCCGACGCGGCGATGCGGCCTGCTTTTTAGCAGGCCGCATCGGCTTTTACGTGACCGAGGAAACGAACCGCTAAGCGGTCTTGACCGCACCGACGGTCCCGGTCGCGACCCGCTCCCATGGGAAGCGGATGTGGTGAAACTCGATGTGGTGGTGCTGACGGTAGTTGGCCATCAGACCATCGAGGCCGATCCAGCTCGAGGTCTTCCACATGGCGAGGATCACGATCGCGAAGAGGGCGTACAACGCACAGACGCTGGCCGTGCCGGACATCACGTAGGTGAAGAGCAAGGCCAGACTGCCCACCGCCGCCACCCGGGTGAAGAATCCTGCCACCAAGGCGATGCCGATGGTGAACTCTGCGACCGCGACCAGGATGCCGATCCAGCCGGAGTTCGGCACGACGAAGCTGTGCAGGAAACTCCCCCACCAGGTGTAGGCCGCCTTGCCATGGCCGGCGAAACCGGCGACCCCGGCCCCGTTGTGATGCAGGAACGCGGCGTTCTCCGCGCCCCACAGCTTGGCCCAGCCAGCTTGGATCCACATGATCCCCAGCCAGACTCTCATGGCGGTCCAGGCGACAGCCATAATCTTCGATTCCTTCAGCCATTCCCAGATTGACGGGTTGGCTCGTTCGGACGGATTACCGAGAAATGGGACGGTACTTGCCATTGGAATGCTCTCTTCTTTGGGTGGCCCGGTTCCTTCGGGCTCGACATCCATTGTCACCATCGCGGTGCGTGCGCCCCTAGGGCCAAAGGTCCTGGCCTCTCGCCCAAAGGGCCCACATTCCTATGACACCAGACTCCACCGACCCTGGCAGTGGTGGCGCTGATTGGTCGTGGTGGTCGTCCGAGAAGTTGGGTACTGTGGCCGACCAACAGCAAGCGCGTGTCCGATTTGGGGGGTCACCGCCATGACAACAGTGCAAGATTCGGTCCGCGGGTCCACAGAAGACCAGGCAGTGGAGTGGTGCCAGTATCCGGCGTGCGGGGAGGTCGCGGTGGGGCCTGACGACGCGTCGGACCAGAGGCGTTTCTGCAGTAATCCGGACCATGACGCGGTGGCGGCGTACCGGGCCAACCGGCGAGTCGTGGCCGTCGAGAGTGCCGGGCCCGACGACCTGGCCCGATCGGCCGAACTGGCCGAGAACCGGCTGCGGCGGACTGCGGATTGGATGGCCGAAGCCCTGGAACATCAACGGTTGCTGACCGAGCGAGCGATGGCCGCGGCCGAGCTGTCCGCCTTGGACAAGTTGGGTGTGGACATCGATCTGCGCGTGGTGGATACCCAAGTCTTCGCCCGTCGCCTGACGGACGCCGAGGCCAGAAGGTCGCACGCGGAAGCATCCGCCGCGGCCGCCGACGAAGCGATCGAAGAGCTGACCAGGCGCCTGGCCGCCGCCACCAAGCGAGCCGACAGCGAGACGGCGCGCGCCGCCGCCGCCGCCGCCCTCGTGGAGGCGGCGCGCAGCCAGGCCGCCATGGCGGAGCGGCTCCGGGAGGTCGCCGAGGCTGACGCGGCCAGCATCGCGGCAGGCCGGCTCAGCGTTGGGGCCGCGGCCCACGAGGCCGCCGAGCGGGCGGCCGCGGCCGACATGGCTCGAACCGCAGCCGAGGCCAAGGTTCGGTCCATGACCCGGGCTCTGCAGGTGGCCGAGGGGCGAACGACCGAGGCGCTCGCGGCCCAAGAGGCCGCCGACGGCCGCGTGGCCGCGGCGGAGATGGCGCGCCAGCACGCCGAACAGGAAGCGGCAGACGCTGGGCGCCGCGCCGAGGAGGCCGACCGGGGACGCAACGAAGCCGAGGCAGCGCGCGCAGCCGCAGAGGCGGTCCGAGCCGAAGCCGAGGCCGGGCGCGCGACCGCGGAAGCGGCGCTCATCCGGGCCCAGTCCAAAGTGGCCGCACCGGCAGCCAGGACTACGCGGACGCGCGCCACCGGGACGGGACCCGCGAAGCGGGCGCGCACTACCAGGACGGAACCAGCGAAGGGGGCCCCGTCGAAGGTCACGGCCTCGTCGGCCGAGAGCGCCCGGCCAGCCCGGCGTACCGTCGCTTCCAAGAGCGCCTCCGCGGCCACCAAGCGCACGGCCCGGGCCGAGCGCGCCGCGCCCAGCGCACCGGCCGTGCCCGCCGCGCCCCGAGCAACCACGAGGACACGGAGCGTTGCCACCAAGCGCGCCCCCGCCGTGCGATCGGCCGGTAGGTCCAGCGCGGCGCCAGCGAGCCGGCGCGAGCGGCCTCTGCGCGCCGAGCGCCGCGAGCGGCCCCTTCGAGCCCGCCGGGCCGGCTGACCCGCTGGCGCGGTCGCGGGCGGCACTCTTCCGCCTTGGTTCAGGCCGAGGGGCGTCCAGACATCATCCGCAGACCGCGGTCGGGATACTCGTCCGGGTTATCCTCGACCGACGTCGCCAGGCGGCGCAGCGCGGGGAGGGCCGCTCCGATCGCCTCCCGGTCGACTGACGCCAAGTGCGCCAACGCCTCGTGGAGGTGCTCGCGGCGGTGTTCGAGGTGTGTCGCGGCTCGGGCGTGGGTGAGCGCAGTGGGGTACAGACGCAGCGTCGAGGGCGAGCCGTCTCCCTGCTGACGTTCGAGCAGCCCAGCCAGGACCAAGCGGGTGATATGGACGCGCAACGTTCTCTCAGGCACACGTAGGGCCCGTTGCGCTTCGGTGAAGGTGATCGCCGGACGGGTGCGCACCAGACGCAGCAGGGTGCTCTGAGTCGGCGAGAGTGCGAGCCGGCGGGGTGCTGGCGCTCGCCGGTGGCGAGACTCATCCGGAGCCGGCGCAACAGGACGGCCAGTTCGTCTGCGGTGTTCGCACCCGCCGAGTCGGCGGAGCTCCATTCGGCCTCGTCGGCGGCAGGCTGACAGGGCGGCCCTGCCACGCGGGTGTGCGGCCCTGCTGGCGCTAGTCCGGTCACGCCGGGACCTTCTCGGTCAGTACCGGGTGGCGGTCGCGTCGCGGTCTCGCCGAGGAGGTAGCGGTGTGCATCCCGCATTCAGTCTTCTCCCGGCCCGGCCACCGGCCCGAGCGCGGGTCCGCGCCCGCCGCCACGGCCTGCGTACACGGCCGGCATCCGATGGACGGGAAACCCTGATCGCGGAGTGGGTTGACCGGTACGTCGTGGGCGGCGATGTAGCCGGCGACATCCGCGTCGCTCCACCCCGCGATGGGGTTTACCTTCACCCGACCACGCTGATGCTCGACTATCGGAGTGGTGCGCCGGGCGAACGAGTCCGCCCGGCGCACCCCGCTCATCCAGGCCAGCTTCCCGACCAAAGCCCGGTCCAACTCGGCGACCTTGGCCTCCGAGCAGCACCGCTCCGGACCAGCGCTCCACAGCTCGACCGGCGGGGTCGGCACGGTCATAACCCGGAGGTTGAGCCCATAACGGCGCCTCACCACGTCCAGGGTCTCGAGGGTCTCCGCGAAGTGATATCCCGTATCGATGAACACCACCTCGATCGACGGCTCCACCCGGACAGCGAGGTCCACTACGAGCGCGTCAGTCATCGAAGCGGTCAGACACAGGTACGGATGGAACTGCTCAACGGCCCACTCGATCACACTTGACGCCGGAGCCCGTTCGAAGCGGGCATTCAACTCGGCCAACTCCCGTTCGGAGAGCTCCGGGAAGCGGCCATGTTCGCCAACAGTCATCGCCATCATTAGTGCATCCGTCCTTTCGCATGTCACTTGCGGTTGTTCGTCGACCGTCAGCTAACGCCACCAGATCAATAGTCACCTGAGCCCCGACACAGAATCCCCTGTGAATCTGGCCGGCTCCCCTTCGCTTAGGGAACTCCTCGGTTGATCTCGCACTCCCTTCAGCTTCGTTGATGACACTCTTCGCATGCCTAACGACCGCGCCGGCGGCCATCTGTGGCAGATCGACGTGGTCCGGCTGCTGACTTTCACGGCGGTCATCGCCGTGCACGCCATCGCCTTCACCGAACTCCCGTCCAACCAGGTGGCCATGGGGGCGTTGATGCTGCTGCAGTTCGGGAGGGAGGTCTTCTTCACCCTGACGGCCTTCGTCCTGGTCTACACGGCGCTGGCGCGTCCGGTCCCGGCGACATCGTTTTGGCGGCGCCGGTTCCCGCTCGTCGCTGTCCCCTACGTGACCTGGAGCGCCATCTACGTCGCGGTCAACGACTGGACCGGTGGGGACAACTGGTCGTGGAGCCACTTCGGCTCCGACTTGCTCAACGGCACGGCGGAGTACCACCTGTACTTCCTGCTGGTGACCATGCAGCTGTACCTGGTGTTTCCGCTGCTGTTGCGGTTCGTCAGGTGGACGGCGAGGCGCGCCGGGCCGGTCCTGGTCGCGGTCGCGGTGGCGAACCTGGCCTGGTTGGCTGTCCTCCAGTATCTGCCCGCGAGGTCGGGACCGATGTCGTGGTTCGACGGCCGGGCCTACGAACTGCTCCCGACCTATGCCATGTACGTGCTCGCCGGCGCGTACGCCGCCATCCACTTCGATCGCCTCAGCCGGTTCGTCGACAACCATGTACGCCGGCTGCTTGCCGTCGCCGGCGCCGCGGCCGTGGTGGCGATCGCGTCCTACGTTGCTCAGCTGTCGACCATGACGCCCCGGCAGGCCGCCGCCGTTCTCCAGCCGGCTATGGCCGCCTCCTCTCTGGCGGCCCTGATCGTCGTCTACTTGGCGGGCGCCCGCTGGGCATCGGGCCGGCGTCGCGGGCTTCGCTTCGTCGCCGTGGGCTCCGAGATCTCGTTCGGGGTGTACCTCGCCCACCCCCTGGTGCTCACGTTCCTTCTCGATCATGGCCTCGGAAACGGACAACAGGCGCTGCCCAGCCTGCTGGCCACCATCGTGGCCTTCGTCGGCACCGTCGTCGGTGCGTCATTGCTGGCGCTCGCCATTCGACGCACACCTCTCGCGTTGCCGATGGGCGGGCGCGCTCGGCGCGGCGCGGCGCCAAAGGTGGCCTCGTCGGCGCTCAGTCCCAGCCCGCCGGCGCTCAGTGCCAGCCCGCCGGCGCTCAGTCCCAGCCCGCCGGCGGCACCAGCCCCACGGCCCGCCTCCGGGTCGTCCACGGTTGCCGCGCTCGTGCAGGCCAGCTTGGCACGCAGCGACCACCGCGCGGTGTTCTCGGAGGGGGCGACGGGTCGAATGCTCACGGCCGGCGACCTGGCCCGAGCCGTGGCTGGCTGGCAGGACGTCGCCAAGTCGGTGGGTGATGCAAGAGTGGGACTGGCGGTGGCCGACCCGCTGGGGATGATCGGCGCCTACCTGGGGGCGTTGGCCGCGGGGGTCACGATCGCCCCGATCGACCCCAACGCGACCTCGGCCGAGCACGGGTCCCGCCTGACCAGCCTGGGGATATCGGCCCTGGTCACTGACCAACCTCAGGCCGAGGCGGCCGCAGCGCGGGCCGGATGCGACCTATGGCGGCCCGGGGACGGTGCGCCCGTCCAGGTGGCGACGTATGCCTGCGGCGAACGGCGACCCGGAGGAAAGGCCGCCCTCATCATGGCCAGTTCGGGGACCTCTGGCGCGGCGAAGACCATCCCTCTGAGCGAGCCGCAGCTGCTGGCCACGGCCCGCCGGGTCTCCGACCACCTCGAGTTGGGGCCGGCGGAGCGGGGCTACTGCCCGTTGCCGCTGTTCCACATCAACGCCCTGGTCGTCGGGGTCCTCGCCTCACTCCACTCCGGTGCCACCCTGGTGGTGGACCGCCGGTTCTCGGCCCGGTCCTTTTGGGCCACGGTCGCCGAGCACCGGGTCACGTGGCTCAATCTCGTCCCCGGGATCATCTCGATCCTCGCCGACGCAGACGCGCCGCGACCCGAGGCCGTCGAGGGTGTTCGGCTGACCCGCAGCGCTTCGGCTCCTCTGGCTGTGGCCATCCTCGAACGCTTCGAACGACGCACGGGCATCCCGGTGATTGAGACCTACGGGATGACCGAGGCGGCCAGCCAGATCACCGCCAATCCAGTCGACGCCCGCCGGCCCGGGTCGGTCGGCCTGCCCGCCGGGTTGAGCGTCCGGGTGGTGGACGCACACGGCGGCGTCGTTCCGCCGGGAACGGTCGGGATGGTAGCCATCTCGGGCGAAAGCGTGGTCGACGAGTACTGGGCTCCGACGGGCGCCCTCCCCCCGGTTCGTCCGGCACGCGGACGTGACGGGTGGTTGGTGACGGGCGACCTCGGACACCTCGACCAGGATGGCTACCTGTATCTCGAAGGTCGGGCCGACGACGTCATCAACCGCAGTGGGGAAAAGATCTTTCCTCGCGAGATCGAGGAGATCCTCCTCCAGGATCCCGGGGTGGCGGCTGCAGGCGTAGTCGGACGGCCCCACCCGGTGCACGGCGAGGAGCCAATTGCGTTCGTGGTCCCGGCCGGCGAACTCGCGGAGATGGATGACCTGCCGGAACGGTTGGCCGCCCGCTGCGAGGAGTTGCTCAGCCGGCACAAGCGCCCCGCCGACATCGTCCTCACCGCCAGCCTGCCCGTGGGTCCCACCGGCAAGATCCGCCGGGCCGGACTCCGACCCTTGTCACCGGTGGCGTGAGGATGGCCGCCCCTCGCCCCCCTCCACGACCCTCTCTCCCCCTCACGACCCNNCTCCCCCCACGAAAGGAAGCATCATGCCCGCCGATCTGCTCTCTCTGCCCTACCGCACGGCCAAGCCTCGCAACCAGGGCCTGACCATGGTAATGGACACCGGGCTTCCGACTGCCTACTTCGAGGACGCCATGCGCAGCGCCGCCCCGCACATAGACCTGGTGAAGTTCGGTTGGGGCACGTCCCTCGTCAGCCCCGATCTCGGGCGCAAGATCGCCTGCCTCCGTGACCTCGGGATCCGCTTCTACTTCGGTGGAACGCTCTTCGAGAAGTTCGTCGCCCAGCACGACTTCGACGGATACCTGCAATGGTGCCGGCGGTGGGGTGCCGACACGGTCGAGATCTCCAACGGGACGATCGAGTTGACCAACACCGAGAAGGCGGCCTACATCCGGAAGTGCGTGGGGAGCCTGCGGGTGCTGAGCGAGGTCGGCTTCAAAGACCCGGTGCGCAACCAGTTCCTCTCGGACGATCAGTGGGTCGACAGCATCAGCGAGGACACGGAGGCGGGGGCCGAGCTGGTTGTCACCGAAACTCGGGAGAGCGGACGCAGCGGCCTGTGCACCGCAGCCGGTGAGCTGCGCATGGACTTGCTCGAGCACATCCTGTCAGCTGGACTGGACGCCGACCGCTTGTTGTTCGAGGCGCCCACCAAGGAGCTCCAGGCGCACTTCGTCCGGCGCATCGGGACGAACGTCAACCTGGGCAATATCGCCGCCTCCGACGTCATCGCGGCGGAGACCCTCCGGCTGGGGCTGCGCTCCGACACGCTGGCGTTCTTCGAGGCCCAGCTGCTCCATGCGTGAGCCCGGCAACGCTTTCCATCTGGCGATCCCGGCACGAGACCTCGATGAGGCGCAGGACTTCTACGTCAGGAAGCTGGGATGCCATCTGGCCCGGCGATACCCGGACCGCATCACCTTGGATTTCTTCGGGGACCAATTGGTCTGCCATCTCTCCGACGAGTGGGACCGCGAACCGCCGGACCTCTATCCTCGCCACTTCGGCGTGACCTTCCGGCACCGCGAGGACTTCGATTGCCTGCTGCGACTGATCGGCGCCCGGGACATTCGCGCCCACCGGCCGTGTCAAACCCGCTTCGAGGGTCTCGCCGAGGAGCACTTGACGCTGGTGCTCTGCGACCCGTCCCACAATCTCATCGAGTTCAAGTGGTACCGGGACTCGCGCCTGATGTATTGAGCGTGACGAGATGAGCACGCGCCGCAAGACCCGAATCGCGTTTGGGATCGTGGCGCTGGCGGCCGTCGCCAGTGCCGGGCTGGGAGTCAGGCGGGCCACCGGGACAGAAGCGTCGGGCGAGCAGGCCAGGACCGCCACCAATACCACCGCCGCCCCGGCCGCCCCCACCGACGCGCCCACCCCGGTCGCCCCCGGCCCGGCCACCGCCACCACTACCGCCCCGAAGACGACGACCACCACGACCCTGCCGAGCACCATGCCACCTCCGCAGTGGGTGACAACGACGGTGGACATGACCTATGACGGGTTGCCCCGCTACTACCTGGTGACGCGCCCCGGCCGCCCCACCTCGGAAGCTCTGCCCGTCGTCATCGCCCTCCACGGGAGCGGCGCCACGCCGGCCGAGGAGGAAACCCGCATGGACTTCCCGTCTGTGGCCGGCCCGGCCGTGCTCGTCTACCCCGCCGGCTACCAGCTCTCGTGGAACGCCGGAGTCTGCTGCCAGGCGGCCCAGGTGGCAGACATCAACGATGTCGGCTTCCTCACCGCCGTCGTCCACGCGGTGCTGGGCACCCTGCCAGCGGCTTCCGCGGCCAAGGTCTACCTGGCGGGTTACAGCAACGGCGCCAAGATGGCCTACCGGCTCGCATGCGCCGACCCCGGGCTGTTCCAGGCGGTCGCCGTCTACGGGGCCACGCCGGTGGCCGCCTGTCCGGACTTGCCGCCCACGTCCTTGCTCGAGATGGCCTCCACCGGCGATCCCGAGCTCACCATCGGCCCCGGAGGTACCCCCCAGGTGGACGAGGGGTTCGTGGAACCCACCGTGGTGGGCGAAGCCGACGCGTACCGGACGGCAGACGCATGCGGGGCCGCGGCCGCCACCTCGACGGAGGGGACCCTGACCTCGACCACGTGGACGTGCCCCGGCGGTCGAACCGTGACCCTGGCCTTGTATGCCGGCGGCACCCATGCCTGGCAGTACGGCTCGGGTGCCACCCCATCAGGGGAGGAGGTCATGTGGCAGTTCTTCTTGAAGGCGGGAGCCGAGACGTAACGCCAGAAGGCGATCCCAGGCCGGCCCGGTCTTTTCGTATGGTTGTCGAGGGGCTCATGACGGGCCTGCCCGTCTTGGCCTCACCACGGAGCTTCCATGCGACACCACTGGCGCCCAGCCAGACTCGACCGCCGGCCCACCGCCGGGTTCGGCCCGGTCGTCGTGGTCGCCTTCGTCGCCGCAGTCGTCCTCCTGGCCGTGACCGTGCCCGCCGAGGTACGCAGCTCGGCGGCTCCCCGCTCAGCGGTACCGACCGTCCACGGGACCCGTCCCAAAACGACCGGTGCGCCGGTCGAGTTTGTCGCCAGCACCTCGAGCCAACTGGACGGCGTCCCGGTACCGGCGGGGTGGGTGGGGAACGGCGAGCGCGTACGTTCCGGGGCTCTCGAGCGGTTCTATGTGATAGTCCGGCCGGCCGGGACCGCGACCGGACCGCTGCCGGTCCTGGTCGTCCTGCCCGGCCGGGAAATGACGGCCGCCGGCATCGCCCGGGTGACCGACTTTCCGCCCGTCGCCAGCCGGGCCGTCCTTATCTATCCCGAAGGCTACGGCCGGTCATGGAATGCCGGGGGATGCTGCGGGCTCGCCTACGACGCAGGAGTCGATGACACCGCGTTCTTGGCGGCAGTCGTGCACCAGGTGCTGGCCGCGGTGCCGGGCACATCCGCCCGGGCCGTGTACCTGGCTGGATTCAGCAACGGCGGACGGATGGCCTACCGGATGGCCTGCGCCGACCCGGGGCTCTTCGCCGGAGTGGCGGCCGTGGAAGCGGTGCCAGTCGTAGGTTGCGAGGGGCCGCACCCGGTGTCTATCGCCATCGTCGCCTATCAGGATGATCCGCTACTGAGTATCTCCGCGGCGCAGCCAGCCAAGGTGATAGACGGATTCGTCGAGCCCCGCGTCGACGACGAGGTGGCCCTCTGGCGCCAGCTGGACGGCTGCACCGGCCAACCCACCGTCCAGCAGACCGGGACCGTGACTGTGACCGAGTGGACGGCCTGCCGGGACAAGACCCGGGTCCAGTACGACCTCTATGCCGGCGGCCGCCACCTGTGGCCACGTGGCGCCGCGGCCACCCCCTCGGCCACCGAGCTGGTCTGGGGGTTCTTCCGCTAGGGACCTCCTTTTACAGAAATCTCACGTGACTCCGAGCACTTCCTCAGTTCGAGATGTCATCGTGGCCTGGTGCGGAGGACTGGAAAGACGCGCTGGGGCTTGGTTTCCATCGTGGCGATCCTCGCCTTGGCCGGCACCGGGGCCGGTTGGAAGGCGGCCGCGGCGCTGCCCGACATGCGGAACCCTCCGGATGCCAAAGCGCCCGACCACGCCGCGGTCGCTTCGGCCGACCCACAGGTCCCCTCGGCCGGCCCCATGGCCATCGACCCGGCCGCGTTCAGCCCCGGCGCGTGCGTGGCCTTCCCTCCCACCGCCGGCAACCGAGACCTGACCGTCTTCCTCGACGCCGGTCACGGAGGGATCGACCCGGGCGCGGTGGGCACCACCGAGTCCGGCCAGACCATCTACGAAGCCGACGAGACCCTCCCCGTCGAGCTGGACGCCATGGCCATCCTGCGGAGCGACGGCTTCCGAGTGGTGGTGTCACGAACAGGGGCCACCTCAGTGGCTCGCCTCAGCTCGGCTGACGTGTCCGATGGCGAGCTGACGATCCAGGGCGCCCACGACGATGTGGCGGCCAGGGATGTCTGCGCCAACCTGGCCGGCGCCAACGTCCTGGTCGGGATCTACTTCGATGCCGGAATCTCGCCATACAACGCCGGGAGCGTCACCGGTTACGACGGGAACCGGGAGTTCTCCGCCGACAACCTCGAGCTGGCCACCCTGGTGCAGACCGACGTCTTGGCCGCCATGAACGCCCAAGGTTGGGGGATACCCGACGAGGGCGTCCTTCCCGACGGCGACCTGGGCTCGGCCACCTCCAGCGCGGCGGAGTCCTACGGGCATCTTCTATTGCTCGGCCCGGCCGAGGCCGGCTACTTCACCACCCCGAGTCAGATGCCCGGCGCGCTCATCGAGCCGCTCTTTATCACCGACCCCTTCGAGGGGACGATCGCGGAGAGCACCACCGGCCAGCACGTGATCGCGACCGGGCTGGCCCAGGCCATCGAGCAGTACTTCGCCGGTCCGGCCCGTGGTGCCGCCTCTGCGACCAGCGGCGCCTAGCTGATCCTACGGGGCGAACTTGGTGGCGAGATCCTCGGCCATCGCCCACCCGAAGGCGATGAGGACGTCACGCCGTTCATGGTCGAGCGGCTCGAAGAAGGCCGCCACGTCCTCGGGCACCGACTCCGGCTTGGTCGCCGAGAAGTCGAAGCAACCGGTGGCGTTGCTGTCCCCGGTCACGATGAACGTGCGGTCATCGATGCGGCCCTCGGCCCCGAACCGTTTGGCCAGACGCCGGCTCCACGCCCGCTCCTCGCCACTCGGCTTGTGACCCGGCCGAGGGCAGATGTCCTCCAAGCCCTTGAACGCCTGAAAGGCCCCCGCATCGATGAACCGGGTGCCGATGAGCACGTCCTCGTCCGGGAATGCCAGGACAGCCCGGCGGAACTGGGCCCCGATGATCGCCTTGAGGACCTGGTCCCGTTTGGCGTTTCGCTTGACCGACGCCAGCCCCCACAACAAGCAGGGCGTGCCGCCGATGCGCTCGAGCGTGCAGAACGAGAAGCCGACGAGCTTCCCGGCGTCACGGATCTGGGTTATCAGGACCCACTCCTCGGCCTGCTTCGACAGCAGACCGATGTCAAAGCCGGCCGGGCCGTCAGTCACGATGTCCGCCATGTCGGCCAACTCGCCGTCGGCCAGGGCGGTGCAGTCTTTGGTTTCGACAGCGAACGTCATGCCGCGTGAACTCTCCTCACCACATCGGGTCTGAGCAGCTAGTTTAGGCGGTTTCTTCACCTGTTCTCCAAAGACACGCTGGGCCGAGCAGCACCCGCAGCTCCGCGAGCAGTCCTCGGGTGGTGTCGACGCTCCATTGGGAGGCCAGCCGGATGATCTTGGCCCCCACATGAAGCAGCACCGGTGACGGTCCCGGATGCTCGCTCAGCAGGCGTTTGAGCGACTCCACCCGGTCGTCGGTCAGGGCGTTGACCGGCAGGATGAGGTGCAGCGGTTGGTCGACGGTGTGGAGCTCGGGGCGCTTGATCTCCATGCACACCAGCTTGGCCGGCTCTTCCCGCAAGTCCAGGCGACCCTTGACGCACACCACCACGTCGTCGGCGAGCAGGTGGGCGACCTCGGTCATCGTCCGGGGGAACACCCACACGTCGATCGAGGACACAAGGTCCTCCAGGGTGAAGGTGGCCATCAACTCACTCCGTCTGGTGTGCTTCCGGGTCAGTCCGGTCACGACCCCGCCGACCCACCGGATCTCGCCGTCCCTTGCCCCTTCGCGCAGTTCGGCGATGGTGGTGTCGACGTGGCGGGCCAGGGCGGCCTCCACGCCCTTGAGGGGGTGATCGCTCAGGTACAAGCCGAGCATCTCCTTCTCGAACGCCAAGCGGACGTGCTTGTCGAACTCCTGGTCGGGTATCGGGATGCGGGCGTCGTCGAAGACGGGCTCGCCGCCGGCTCCGAGGTCGCCAAAGAGGCTCATGACCCCCTGGTCGGCCTCTCGCCGGCGGGCCAGGGTGCGGTCGATGATCTGCTCGAAGACCAGGCAGAGCCCTTGCCGGGAGTGGCCGAGAGTGTCGAACGCCCCCGACTTGATGAGCGACTCGATGGTGCGCTTGTTGAGAACCATGGGATCGACCCGGGCGCAGAAATCGTAGAAGTCGGCAAACGGGCCACCCCGGTCCCGCTCGGCGATGAGCCGTTCGACCAGCCCCTCGCCGACGTTGCGGATGGCCGACAGCCCGAAGGGGATCACCTTCCGGGGCGTGGTCTCCCCCGCGTGGCCGGCTTGGAGGACTGCCGTGAACTCCGAACTGGCGAGGTTGACGTCAGGGACGAGGACCTCCAACCCCCGGGCCCGGCACTCGGCCAGATAGATGGCGGTCTTGTCCTTGTCGTCCTTGACGCTGGTCAGCAAGGCGGCCAGGTACTCCGCCAGGAAATTGGCCTTGAGCCAGGCGGTCTGGTAGCTGACGAGGCCGTAGCCGAAGGCGTGACTGCGGTTGAACCCGTAGTCGGCGAACGGCTCGATGATGTCGAACAGCATCTTGCCGATGGCCCGCCCGTACCCGGTCTCCTCGCACCCGGCCTCGAACTTTTTCCTCTCCTGGGCCATGATCCCGTGGTCCTTCTTGCCTGCCGCCTTGCGCAGGTTGTCGGCCTCGGCCAGGGAATAGCCGGCGAACTTCTGGGCCAGGAGCATCAGCTGTTCCTGATAGACGCACAGGCCGTAGGTGTCCCCCAGCACCTCCTCCATGTCGGGGTGCTGGTAGGTGACCGGCTTGCGGCCGTTCTTCCGGTCGGCGTAGTCGTTGTGCATGTTGGCCGCCATGGGCCCGGGTCGGTACAAGGCGTTGAGGGCGGCCACGTCCTCGAAGTCGGTCGGGGCCAGGGACCGCACCAGGTTGCGCATGGCGCCGCCCTCGAACTGGAAGATCCCGATGGTGTCGCCCCGCTGCAGCATCTCGTACACCAGGGGATCGTCGAGGGGCACCCCGTCGATGTCGGGGCGTTGGCCGGTAGCCGCCTCGATGAGGTCGAGGGCCCGCTCGATGACCGACAAGTTGCGGAGCCCCAGGAAGTCCATCTTGAGCAGGCCCAGGTCCTCGACCCCGTGCATTTCGTACTGGGTGACAATGGGGGCGTCCTCGGGGCGCCCGCCGGGCTCCGGCTTGCGCTGGATGGGCAGGTACTCGGTCAGGGGCTCACCCGAGATCACCACCGCGGCGGCGTGAATGCCGTCCTGGCGCCGGAGACCCTCGAGCCCCCGTGCGACGTCGACCACCTTGGCCACGTCCGGGTCGGTGGCGACCATCTCACGCAGATCCAGGGCGGCCCGGTAGCCGTCGAGATATTTGGGGTCCTCGTCGAGGCAGGCCCACAGCGGGGTGTCCCGACCCATCACCAGTGCCGGCATGGCCTTGGCGACGCGGTCCCCCACGCTGTAGGGGTAGCCGAGGACCCGGGCCGCATCGCGGACGGCCGCCCGGGCCTTGATGGTGGAGAAGGTGACGACCTGGGCCACCCGGTCCGAGCCGTAACGTTCGGCCGCGTACCGGATCATCTCCGAGCGGTAACGCTCGTCGAAGTCCATGTCGATGTCGGGCATCTGCTTGCGGCCCGGGTTGAGGAAGCGCTCGAAGAGCAGCCGGTACCGGATCGGATCGATGTCGACGATCCGCAAGCAGTAGGCCACGCAGCAACCGGCTGCGCTCCCCCGGCCCGGACCCACCCGGATCCCCTGCTCCCGGGCGTGGCGGATCAGGTCCCACACCACCAGGAAGTAGTCCGAGAAACCCATGTTGGAGATGACCCCGAGCTCGAAATCGAGCCGCTCCCGGACCTCGTCCGGCAGGGGCGCTCCATAGCGCTGGCCCGCCCCTTCGTAGGTGAGATGGCGGAGGTAGGAGACGGCATCGGCGAACCCCTCAGGTCGGGGAAAAGACGGGAGCTTCGGCTTGCCGAACTCGATCTCCACGTCCGCCCGCTCCGCGATCCACAGGGTGTTGTCGCACGCCTCGGGGTAGTCCCGGAACAAATGCCGCATCTCCGCCGCGGTCTTGAGGTAGTGCTCGTCGCCGTGGAACTTGAACCGCTTCGGGTCGTCCCTAAACGAACCGGTCTGCACGCAGAGCAGGGCGTCGTGGGCCTCGGCGTCGTGGCGGGACACGTAGTGGCTGTCGTTGGTCGCCAGCAGCGGGGCGCCGATCCGTTGCGCCAAACGGATCAACTCCGGATTGGTACGGCGTTGCTCGTCCAAGCCGTGGTCCTGCAACTCGACGAACAGCGACTCCCGTCCGAAGATGTCCTGCAACCGGGCGGCCAGGGTGGCGGCCCGCTCCGTGTTTCCCTTGAGCAGCGCCTGCAGCACCACCCCGCCCAGACAGCCGGTGGTGGCGATGACCCCCTCGTGGTGGCGCTCGAGCAGCTCCCAGTCGCAGCGCGGCTTATAGAAAAAACCATCTAGGTAGGCGGCGCTCGACAGCTTGAGCAGGTTCTTGTACCCCTGGCCGTTCTCCGCCAGCAGGGTCAGGTGGTAGTACAGCTTCTCGCCGGCTTCGGCGTCCCCGCCGCCGTCGTCGATCCGGCCCCGGCGCACGGGCCGCTCGAAGCGGGACTCGGCGGCCTGGTAGGCCTCGATGCCGATGATCGGCTTGATCCCGGCCTCCCTGGCGGCCTTGTAGAAGTCGAGGACCCCGTACATGTTGCCGTGATCGGTGATCCCTACCGCCGGCTGGCCGTCCGCGGCCACTCGGGCGATCACGTCGGGAACCCGGGCCGCACCGTCGAGCATCGAGAACTCGGTGTGCTGGTGCAGATGCGTAAACGATGCGCCCACCGGCGGCCTTCGCCTCCTCTTCCTTCTCCTGGTCCTGCTGCAGTTCTCCACAGGCTCTGTGGACCACCATGTGGAGAACTACAGTTCTGTGATTTCCCGGTCCGAGGCTAGCGCGCCGCAGAGACGAATGCTTCCGTCCGGATGGGCCCGGCTGGTCGCACGAAAGGGGGCGATCGTAGGCTGACCCCATGCAGATCACCATCCTGGGCCTGGGCCAGATGGGTCGGGCCTTCGCGACCAGAGCGCTCGAACGGGGCCACCGCGTCACCGTCTGGAACCGGTCGCCCGGAAAGGCCGCCCAGCTGGTAGCCAGCGGCGCGGTGGAGGCGGACTCTCTCGAGTCGGCGGTGATCGACGNNGCGGTGCTGGACGTCTGCCTGGGCGACGACGGAGTGCTGGCCTCGCTGGAGCCGGCCACGGTGTTGGCCAACATCAGCACGGTCTCGCCCGATACGGTCCGAAAGCTGGCGGCAGCCGGCCCCGAAGGCCGGGTCCTGGACACCCCCGTGATGGGATCACCAACAATGATCGCCGGCGGCCACGGGCGATTCTTCATTGGGGGGTCGGCCTCGGCGATCAACGCCGTAGATCCGCTGTGGGACGACCTGGCTGCCGGTTACGTCCACTGCGGCCCGGTCGGCACCGGAGCGACGATGAAGCTGGTCTCCAATCTGTTGTTGATCACGGGCGTCGCCACCCTCGCCGAGGCCATCGCCACGGCCCGGGGCCACGGCATACCCGACGCCCTACTGCGCGACGTCTTCGGCGAGAGCATGGTGGTGAGTCCCGGGAGCAAGATCAGATTGGACAGCCTGCTCGACGGCACCCACCCAGGCTGGTTCACACCGACGCTGGCTCGCAAGGACCTTCGACTCGCCCTCGGCCTGGCCGAAGAGGCCGGGGTCCGGGTGCGCATCGGACCCGCGACCGAAGAGCTCTTGACGAGCGTCATCGACACCGGAAGTCAATGGTCTGATTTCGCCGCGGTCATCGAGGCGCTGATCTAGAGGTACGTCCCCGGCACCGGCCGCTCCTCGGCGCTGGTGGGGAGGCTGCGCTGGCGCATCTGCTCGAGTTGGGCCCGAGCGGCCATCTGCTGGGCAAACAACGTGGCCTGGATGCCATGGAACAGACCCTCCAGCCAGCCGACCAACTGGGCCTGGGCCACCCGGAGCTCGCCCTCGCTCGGCACCTCGTCGGGTCGGAACGGGGATGCCATCCGCGCCAGCTCGTCCCGGAGGTCGGGCGACAACCCGCCGGCGAGCTCGGTCACCGAGGTGTCGTAGATCTCCCGGAGCCGCGACCGGCTGGCTTCGTCGAGCGGGGCCTGCCGCACTTCCTCGAGGAGCTGCTTGATCATGGAACCGATCCGCATCACCTTGCCGGGCTGCTCGACGGATTCACGGTCGAACTCCTGGCCCTCGCCCGGACTCTGGTCCGGGCTCTCGACGATGACGACCTCTTCTCCTGGCGACTGGTTTGGTATCACTCCCCCAGTCTGCCGTGCCGGGCGACGAGAGGTACCAACATCTCATCAGCCGTGAGCGACCCGTGCCGACACACCAGCCGAGCTTCGCCGCCGTCGGCGGGGTCCAGGTACGCGACGGGTTCAAACGGAATGACTGCCACGTCGCCGAGGCGGGTCCGCACTTCGGGTCGCAGCGACCCGCCGAACCACCCGTTCGCCTCCATCTGCTCAGCCGTAGCCACCCAGGCTTCGTCGCCATAGATCTGGCGGGCCACCGCTTCCAATCGATCCACCGACGATGATTCCCCCGACCGTGCGTGCAACCAGCGAAACCGCCCTTCGCCACTCAGCATCGCCGTCTCATCCATGACTCGCTGGTCGACGATCACCGCCTTGGGCCCCACGTCGACCTGACCGTGATCGGCGGTCACGGCCAGGACCGCGCCGGCAGGCAAGATGTCGAGCAGGTCACCGACCAGCCGGTCAACCGCGATCAACTCGGCGTCGTAGTACTCCCCGAAGCCGCGCAAGTGGGCAATCTTGTCCACGCCTTCGTAGTAGGCGTAGACCAAGGGCTCCCCTGCCGCAAGCAACCGCCGCACCTCGACGACCAGACTCGATGCTTGCGCCCAGCCCGCCAGCGGGGCGTCCCGCTGGTGAGCCTCGCTGAAGCCGGTTCCGGCGAACTCGCTCTTGCTGACGATCGGCACAGGCCGGCCTCGAAACGGCTCGAGCGGCTGGAAGGCCCGCGGGTCGACGAACGGCCGGGCATCGCCCGAAGCGGTCCTCCATCGCAGCACATTCAGCACCTCCGGCCCGGTAGGGCCGGGCACCACCAACCGATACCCCACGATGCCGTGCAGCGCCGGCGGGGTGCCGACGGTCAGCGAGGTGAGCGCGGTGGCCGTCGTCGACGGCACCACTGACGTGATCGGCCCCCCAGTCAGGGTGGCCAGGTTGGGGACGAAGTGGCACCGGTCCTGCAACTGGAGCCAACCCAGGCCGTCCACCACCAGCAGCACCACCTGGCCCCCTTCCCTTAGCGGCTCGGGGAACCAGACCGGGCGCCGCTCAGCAGGCTCCAGCAGCCCCGGGATCACTCCGGCCAGGTTGGCGCCTTCGTAAGATGGGAGCACCGGGGAGGGAACGGTCATCGGGGACCACCCTAGAGGTAGGATGGGTGGCGTGAAGGTGTCCACCCGCGGTGACTACGCCAGCCGCGCTCTTCTGTCCCTGGCGCTGCATGCCGGCCAGACCCAACCGACGTCGGTACGGGACATCGCCGAGCGCACCGGGCTCCCGCAGCCCTACCTGGAGCAGATCCTGCTAGCGCTCAAAGGAGCCGGCCTGGTGCGCTCCAAGCGCGGCGTGGGCGGGGGCTACATCCTGGCCCGGTCTCCGGACGACATCACCCTCAGCCAGATCGTGAGCGCGGTGGAGGGCCCGATCGTGGCCGGAGACTTCGGCGAGCCTCACCAGAACGGCGCCTGCGACCACGAGGGACAGTGCGTGCTGCTGGCGGTGTGGGCTGATGTAGGTGAGCACATGCGGCGCCACCTGGAGTCATTTACCTTGGCCGACATGGCGCGCCGCGCCCAGGGCGGGGTCCCCGCCACCGCGGCCCTGCTGTAACCAACGGGCCCTCCCCGAGCCCGGGGCGTACCGTCGGCTGCGAAGATGTGGCCATGACGATCGTACGAATCAATGCCATCCAGGTGTCAGAAGGGAAGGGCGAGGAGTTGGCGCGCCGTTTCGCGGCCCGGGCTGGGGCGGTGGACCAGGCTCAGGGCTTCGAAGGCTTCGAGTTGCTTCGGCCCACCGATGAGCGCGACACCTGGCTGGTGCTGACCCGTTGGCGAGACCAGGAGTCGTTCGAGAACTGGGTCTCCTCGCCGGCATTCGCCCACGGCCATCGCGGTGCCAACGCCTCAGCCGACGGAGCACCCGTGGCGGCCCACAGCGAGTTGTGGTCCTACGACATCGTCGACCTCACCGGGACTGGACCCTGACTTGCTCCAAGACCTCCACCAAGTCACCGGGCAGCGCAGAGGAAAAAGATAGTCGCTCGCCGCTGAGCGGGTGATCGAACGTCAGGGCGGCGGCGTGCAGGAACGGTCGCCCCCTAGGTAGCGGCTTCCAGCCGGAAACAGCCCGGCCCCCATAGCGTTCGTCGCCGACCACCGGATGGCCGATCGACGCCAGATGGACGCGGATCTGGTGGGTGCGCCCGGTTTCCAGCCGACAACGCAACAGTGTCGTCGGGGCGGGCTGGTCATAGCGGCCGTCCACCTGGTATCGGGTGCGAGCCTGGCGACCGCCCGCGTCGATGCGGATCCGGGTCGGGTCCCGGTCGGCGCGCCCGAGTGGTGCGTCGATCAGACCGCCGTCGGCTTCCAGGGTGCCCGCGACCAGCGTCACGTACTCCCGTTCGACCTCGTGGCGCGACAGCTGCGCCACCAGAGCGGACCGGGCGGCTCGCGTCCGGGCCACCATGAGCAGCCCGGACGTCCCCTTGTCGAGGCGGTGGACGATCCCAGGGCGGTCGTGCTGATCGCGAAATTCAGCTCCCGCAGACCCAGACTCGGAGAGCCCGACCAGATCGGGAAACCGGGCCAGCAACCCGTGGACGAGGGTGCCCGTCTGGTTGCCGGCTCCCGGGTGCACAACCAGGCCAGCCGGCTTGTCGATGACGATGACGTCGGCGTCGTTCCACACCACCACTACGGCCACGCCGGCATCCCCGACGGGCGCGGCCGGCGGAGCTGGGCTGAGGGGACCGTCGACCGAGACCTGCTCGCCCGCCCGAACCTTGCGGCTTCGGGACGCCACGACGCGTCCAGCTATCGTGACCTTGGTCCCGTCGACCAGATGGTTGACCTCCCGGCGACTCAACCCCGTCAGCAGCGCTAGCGCCCGATCCAGCCGTTCGCCGTCCAGGGCACCGGGCACCTCCCACACTTCAGCCATGGCGCACCTCGTCGTCATGGTGTTCGACGAGGTGGCCACGACCCGCGCCGGCCGGCCGGCGGGCATACGACGCCACGAGAATCACGACACCCACCACGATGGAGGCATCGGCGACATTGAACACCGGCCACCAATCGTGGGTGCCGATGCGGATGGCGTCCACGAAGTCGATCACGGCCCCGTGGTTGTGACGCACCACCCGGTCGGCCAGGTTGCCCAGGGCACCCCCGAGCAGCAGTCCCAGTCCAAGGGCCATCGGCAGCGTGGCCACCTGGCTGGCTCGCCGGCTGGCTGCCAGCAGCCAAACCACCAGGACGATCACGACCGCCTCGACTACCGGTTGGGCGCCCCGTCCGAGGCTGAAGGCGACCCCGCTGTTGAAGGTCAGCACCAACCACAGGGGTCCGAAGATGTGGCGTCCGGGCATGGCGGGGACGTGGTGCAGGGCCCAGGTCTTGCTGGTCTGGTCAGCAGCCACCACAATCGCCGCCACTACCGGGATCAGGAGCCGGCGGCCGTTCCGCCTTCCGGCGCCCGTCAGCGTCGTGACGACAGGCCGCCGCTCTTGCACGCCACGCACAGCGCGGCTTGCGGAAGAGCCTGGAGGCGGGCGTCGGGAATGGGCTGACCACACTGTTCACACAGACCGTAGGTACCAATCTCGATCTTGGACAAGGCCCGGTCGATCTCGACGGCCGCAGCCCGGGCCTGGGCCGAGAGCACCAGGTCCAACTCACGGTCGACGTTGGATGTCCCTCCCTCGCCTCCCTCTTCATCAAACTGGACGTCCCCGGGCTCGTGCTCGAGCGCCAGTGAGTCGGCTTGGGCCTTGAGGGCGTCGGCCGAGCGAAGATAGTTGACGCGCTCATCGAGCAGGAGCTGGTGCTGGCTGGCCAGGAAGGCCGCTTGACCGGCCTTGGACTTCGCCTTGACCGCCGGTGGCGTCTTGACGGGCTCCTTGGCCTTCGCAGCCGGCACTTCCTTCGTGACCGACTTCGCCGGAGCCTTGGCCGGGGTGTCAGCCGCTGGCGCCGCCCGCACCGCATCTTTCGCTGGCGCCTTAGCGGCCTTCGCCGGGGGTTTGACCGGGGGCTTGGCGGCGGCCCGGGCCGGCGCCTTGGTCGTGTTCTTGGAGGTGGTCGTAGCTTTTCTCAGCATGTTGTCCTGCCCTGCCGCTGTCGTATTGCCCTAGGGGGTGCCTGGGGAGCCAGGAACCCTACCACGGACGCTTGCGCTTCCGGTCACGGTCGAACGCCGCCCGACTGGTTCTTGTTCCCTCCAGATCCGCCGTCGTCCCTTAATGCCTGGATGGCTCCTGGCCGCCCCTTATCGTGGGGGAATGCCCGCTGGTTCCGACAAGCATTACCCGGACGTCCCAAGTTCGCCTCGCTTCCCGCGGATCGAGGCGGAGATCTTGGCCCAGTGGGCGACCGCGGACACGTTCCGGCATTCCGTGGACAACCGGCCCATCGACGATGAGTTCGTCTTCTACGACGGTCCGCCTTTTGCCAACGGGCTGCCGCACTATGGCCACCTTTTGACCGGATTCGTCAAGGACGCGGTGCCCCGGTATCGCACCATGCGGGGCCAGCGCGTTGAACGGCGCTTCGGGTGGGACTGCCATGGCCTGCCGGCCGAGACCGAGACGGAAAAGGAGCTCGGCGTGTCCGGGCGCGGCCCCATCACCGAGTTCGGCATCGAGCGCTTCAACGAGCACTGCCGCACGTCGGTGCTCCGCTACACCAAGGAGTGGGAACGCTACGTCACCCGCCAGGCCCGCTGGGTCGACTTCGCCAACGACTACAAGACCATGGACCTCACCTACATGGAGAGCGTCATGTGGGCCCTCAAGCAACTCTGGGAAAAGGACCTTCTCTACGAGGATTACCGGGTGCTGCCGTACTGCTGGGAGTGTGAGACGCCGCTGTCCAACTCCGAGACCAGACAGGACGACGCCTACCGTGATCGCCAAGACCCGGCCGTCACCGTGGCCTTCCACTTGGAGCCCGCCTCCGGGGCTGCGCCGGAGCTGGTAGCGGGACCGCTGCAGCTGTGGGTGTGGACCACGACTCCCTGGACCCTCCCGTCGAATCTGGCTCTGGCCGTCGGTCCCGACATCGCCTACGCGGTGTTCGAGCGGGACGGTTCCCGGTTCGCGCTCGGGGAAACCGTCTTCGCCGGCTACGAACAACAGCTGGAAGGGGCGACCCGCATCGGCACCGTTGCCGGTCGAGACCTGGGCGAGCGCCGTTATCAGCCGTTGTTTCCTTGGTTCGCAGCCACACCCGGCGCCTTCGTGGTGCTCGTAGAGGACTTCGTGACCACCGAAGAGGGGACGGGAGTAGTCCACATGGCGCCCGGGTTCGGCGAGGACGACCAGGTGGCGTGCGCGGCTGTCGGCATCCCCGTGGTCTGCCCAGTGGACGACCGGTGCCGCTTCACTTCCGAGGTGCCGGACTTCGAAGGGCTGCAGGTCTTCGAGGCCAACCAGCCCGTGATCCGGGCCCTGCGCCAGCAGGGAACGCTGGTGCGGTCCGACTCCTACGTGCACTCCTACCCGCACTGCTGGCGGACCGATACCCCGCTGGTCTACCGGGCCGTCACGTCCTGGTTCGTCAAGGTGACGGCCATCAAGGACCGGTTGCTCGCCTGCAACCAGGAGATCAACTGGGTGCCGGATCACGTGCGGGACGGGTCGTTCGGCAAGTGGCTCGCCAACGCCCGCGACTGGTCGATCTCGCGCAACCGGTTCTGGGGATCGCCGATCCCGGTGTGGCAGAGCGACGACCCGGCCTACCCGCGCATCGACGTGTACGGCAGCCTGGACGAGCTGGAGCGGGACTTCGGCGTGCGACCGACCGACTTGCACCGCCCGGCGATCGACCAGCTGACCCGACCCAACCCCGACGATCCCACGGGCATGTCGACGATGCGCCGGACGACCGATGTGCTGGACTGCTGGTTCGAGTCCGGTTCGATGCCGTTCGCCCAGGTGCACTACCCGTTCGAAAATCGGGAGTGGTTCGACGAGCATTTCCCAGGCGACTTCATCGTGGAGTATGTCAACCAGACGCGCGGCTGGTTCTACACGTTGCATGTCCTGGCCGTCGCCCTGTTCGACCGGCCCGCGTTCAAGAACTGCTTGGCGCACGGGATCCTCCTTGGGGAGGACGGGCGCAAGATGTCGAAGCGGCTGCGCAACTACCCCGACCCCGAGGCCATGTTCGCCTCCCACGGCGCCGACGCCATGCGCTGGTCCTTTATGTCGTCCCCCGTGCTGCGCGGCGGGGACATGATCACCGACGAGAAGGGCATCACCAGCGCAGTCCGCAGCGCCCTTCTGCCGCTGTGGAATGCCTGGTACTTCTTCTCGTTGTACGCCAACGCGGACGGGCGGGTGGCCGTCCTCGGGCGGACCGACGCGGGCGGGACCCTCGACCGGTACGTGCTTTCCAAGACCCGGCAGCTCGTCGAGGCGGTGACGGCGGCGATGGACGCCTACGACCTCTCCGGCGCCTGCGCCGCCATCGAGGGCTTCCTCGATGTGCTCACCAACTGGTACATCCGCCGCAGCCGCGACCGGTTCTGGGGATCGGGAAGCGGCGACGAGGCCGCCTCCCAAGATGCGTTCGACACCCTGGCCACGGTGCTCGTAGTGGTATGCCGGGTCGCCGCGCCCCTGTTACCCCTTGTCACCGACGCCGTGTGGCAGGGCCTCACCGCCGGCGAGGATGCCGGAGCGTCGGGTCTCACCGCCGGCGCCTCGCGCTCGGTCCACCTCGCCGACTGGCCGAGCGTTTCGTTACTGCCCTCGGACCCGAATCTGGTGGCCGACATGGATCGGGTGCGTGACGTGTGTTCGGCTGCCCACTCCATCCGCAAGGCGAACGGGCTGCGCGCTCGCCTGCCGCTGGCGAGCCTCACCGTGGCTGCCACCGACGCAGAGCGCTTGGCGCCCTACAAAGAGTTGATCGAGGATGAAGTCAACGTCAGGTCGGTCGTGCTCAGTGAAGACGAGGACCGTTTTGCGTCGCGCCACCTCATCGTGGCGTTCAAGGTGGCCGCCCCGCGGCTGGGGACCGCCACCCCAGCGACGGCGGCCGCGGCCAAGAGCGGGGACTGGGAGCTGCTCGCAGGTAGTCGGGCCCGGGTCGGCGAGAGCATCCTGGAGCCCGGTGAGTTCGAGATGCGGATCCAGCCAGTAGACGAGGCGACCACCCGGACCCTCGGCAGTCGGGACGGCCTCGTCGTCCTCGACATCACCCTCACCGACGACTTGCTCATCGAGGGCCTCGCCCGCGACCTGGTACGGGTGGTGCAGCAAGGGCGGCGGGACCTCGGCCTCGATGTCAGCGATCGCATCCGCCTCGACGTGGCCGGGGATACACGGGCGTTGGCGGCCGTCGAGACCCACCGGGCCTGGATCGAGGAGCAGGTGCTGGCCACTGAACTGCTCGTCGTGGCCGAACCGACGGGCGACGGCTGGTGCCCGGCCGTCCTGGCCGACCAGACCCAGGTTCAGGTTCGCATCACCCGGCAGCCGGCGCCCTAATGGATCTTGGGCGCGTTCCGCATGTTCGGGTGCTTTGAAACCCGGAATTCGTGGTTCATTTCACCCAAGCCTGCGAATCACACCCAAGTCGCTCGATCACTACCCCTCGATCGGTTGGCCATTGCGCCACCGCGTCGACTGTTCCGGGATTGACGCGGGCTCTCGCCGGTCCCGCTAGCGCCGGCCAGATTTCTTGGCGGCCCGCTTGACTGGCGCCGGAGCGGCCTTCGATGCCGCGGCCCGCTTGGCCGGCGCAGGAACAGCGGACGCCTTCTTGGACACCGCCGAGGCCCGCTTCGCCGGGGGCAGAGCTTTCGACGCGGCTGCCGCCCGCTTGGCCGGCGCCGCGGTAACCCTCGATGCCGCGGCCCGCTTGGCCGGCGCCGCGGTGACCCTCGATGCCGCGGCCCGCTTGGCCGGCGGGGGGGCCACCTTCGATGCCGCGGCCCGCTT
>PMHH01000140.1 GCA_003156595.1 Acidimicrobiaceae bacterium | reverse complement strand
GGCGGCGCGCCACCGATGGCGAGCACCGGCTCCCGGTCGCGGCCGCGGTGGCTTTGGCGATCGCCTTGCAGTTGGTCTTGCCCAAGCACCTCGCAATCCGTCCCACGTGGCTGCTGCCCTCACTCGAAGGGCTTCTCCTGGTGGGGCTCATCGTGGCCAACCCGAGACGGATCAACCGGACCTCGACGACGCTGCGGGCCGCGAGCGTCTCGCTCATCGCCCTCATCTCGCTCGCCAATGCCTGGTCGTCCGCCGAGCTCGCCCCGCCTGACTGGACCCCCAACTTCATCGACTACCTCTACGTGTCGTTCACCAATGCCGCCGCTTTCAGCCCCACCGACACCATGCCGCTATCACGGTGGGCAAAAATGCTCATGCTGCTCCAGTCGGCCGTGGCCCTATTGACTGTCGCATTCGTGGTCGCCCGCGCCGTCAACATCCTCAAGTAGCGAAGTTCCTACAGCTATTGAAGCTCAGGGTTGGGCCCGCACCGACTCGAGCGTGAAACGCTCGGCAACAGGGCAACGCTTCGCCCCCAAGCTCGTCGCCGAGTTGGTCGTCCACAGCGAGACTCTCTGCCGCCAGTCGGTCGCGGTCGGTCTGCAGGTCTTGGGAGGCACCCCGAGACTCGGCCAGGGCTAGGCGGCGGCGGCGAGCTCTGGCCATGCCGCCCAGGAGCATTTTCACTCCGAGTAGCCCGACCGCGCCGGTGATGAGCGCGGCGAGGAACAGGGACCTCGGATTTGATTTCAGAGACATGAGGGTCGTCGACGCTGAGCGCCGTTTTGAGATGGTGCGGCTACTGGACTTGGCGCTGGCCTACGACGGGCCGTTCGCCGTTAGCCACGGGCCCCTGGGTGCTGACGACGGTCGCGACGGGCGCCTGGGTGCTGACGACGGTCGTGCGCCGACCAACCGCGTTGTGGCGGAATCCGCCCCAGCTGGCCCAGTACAGGATGGACAGGATGGCGCCGATGATACCGATGATGATCAGGATCACGCCGGTGGTGCGGACGTTGAAGCCGTGGCCTTGGACGGTCACGGCGAAGCGCATGATTGCGCCGACCGCGATCAACAGCATGCTTACGACGATTCCCATGGTGCTCTCTTCTTTCTGGTGGTGCGGGCCGCGAGACGCGGCCTCGCGGCGGTTCCACTGACGTTCAACGGAGCCGGCCTGCAAGACGCCTGTGGCGTCCTCATGAACGCGACAGTCTCGGCCAGATCGGCGGACGAGGTGCCGCTACGGTGTGCTTGGCTGTCGTGTTTTGGACTGTCGGGGCGATCTGGCGGTGCGGGAAAAGGGCGCGTCCACACCGCGAGCCGGGTAACCGTAAGACTCACTGCAGCCTCCCTGATCGGCAAACGCAGACGCTGAATGCGCTACCAGGGTCCGGAGCAACGCTCCCGGAGGGTGCCGAAGCTGACGGCAGAATCCAACACGGTACGGGCGATCACCCCCGTGTCAAACCGGCATGCTACACCGAACACGCCCTCACAACGATGCGCCGCCTGCTCGGGCCGGGTCGTGTCCTCACCGGAATCCGCGCTCCCCGGGCCCGACTACCGATGGGCCACGCAGCGTCACGCAGTCGTCGCTGACTCGACCCGCCGCGACCAGCAGCTGCCCGACCGTCGGCACGCACCAGATCCGAGCGCCGCTGATTTGGGGATAGCCACTAGCCGGTCTTGGCCGCTGATTTGGGGATAGCCACTAGCCGGTCTTGGCCGCTGATTTGGAGACCGGCGGGCGGCGTCAGCCTCAGGTTCCCTACCCAGCAGTCCGCCTGAGGAAGCCTGCGATCGGATAGTTGAACAGGTCGTTGCGATCGCCGGCCACCATGTGCCCGGTGCCGGCGACGTTGAGAAATGACGGAGGGCTCGACCGACCAAAAGGTCATGATCTGGACGAGCAACATTGGTCGTCCTGCGCCGAATGCTCACCAATGATTGGAGTCACGCGCCGATCAATCGAAAAGTCCGTCGCGCCCTCGCGAGCTGTAAGCTGACCCGCAGTGGCCGGTACAACGATCCCGACAACGCACCGTGACCTGCTCGAAGCCCCGATCCCGGTGGCGTTGGCCACCATCGGACCGACCGGTCACCCCCAAGTCACCGCGATCTGGGTGATCCTCGACGGCGACACGGTGGTCACCTCCCTCACCGAGGCCCGCCAGAAGCTGAAGAACCTCCGGGCCTGTCCCCAGGCGACCCTGTTCGTGATCGACCCGCGGAACCCCTACCGGACGCTCGAGGTCCGCGCCGACGTCACGATCGAGCCCGATCCCGAGCTCTCCACGCTGGTGCGGGTCCTCGACGCGTACAACACCGATCTGGCGTCCTTCGCCGGCCCAACCGAGGACCGGGTGGCGGTCACGCTGCGCCCGACCCGCGTCGTGGCCCAGGGCTGATCCTCGCCACGCGGCGCTCAGGTGGTGGCGGCGGCTGTCGCGTGGGTGCTGATGAGCTCGACCATCCGGTCCCAGTACTGAGGGGGGTAGTCGTGGCCCATTCCTTCGACGATCTCGAGGCGTGCACGCGGGATGGCTGCGGCCGTAGCGCGGCCGTCGTCGAGGGGGACGAGACGGTCGGCGTCGCCGTGCACGACCAACGTCGGAACGCTCAACCTGCCGAGCGCTTGGACCCGCGACGGTGATGTGCCGACGGCCATTGCCTGTCGAGCTCTGCCCTCCGGATCCCAGCAACGGTCGTAGGCGGCGTGAGCGTCGGCGGTGATGCGCGCCACGTCGTAGCAGGCGGGACTACCCCAGGCGCGCAGCCCCGCAAGGTGCCGTTCGGCCGCCTCGTCGCGAGTCCTGGCAGCCGGAGCTGTGAAGGCCGCGGTCACGTCGGGGGCACGCTCACCCTGGATTGCGCCCGGCGCCGACATGACCGAGGTCATCGACAGCACCCGCTCCGGGTGCCGGATCGCCATGGCTTGGACGATCATGCCGCCCATCGACCAGCCGGCGATGTGGGCGCTGGGTGCACCGACGGCATCGAGCACCGCGAATCCGTCGTCAGCCATGTCGTC
The DNA here is from genome assembly GCA_003156595.1 of Acidimicrobiaceae bacterium. GTDB lineage: Bacteria > Actinomycetota > Acidimicrobiia > Acidimicrobiales > Palsa-688 > PALSA-693. The sequence continues at coordinate 5,507 of PMHH01000140.1, read as the reverse complement.
AACGGTGTACCGGGGACCGCCCTTCAGGTGGCTCGACAGCCCAACGTCGCGGTTGTCGAACCGGACGACGCGAAAGCCCTGGGCGGCGAAACGTTCGCAGAACTCGACCTTGAAGTTGATGCACTGACTCCCGAGCCCGTTGACCAGCAACAGGGCCGGATGAGCGTCGGCACCGAAAGTTTCGTAGTAGAGCGACACGTCGCCGTTTGAGGTGCTGGCCATGGTACGTCTTACCACTCACTCCCTCGAAGTGCTGCGCTCGTCTCGCTGGACCCGGGCTCGGTGGCCACGGCACAACACGATCGCGGCCCTGGCTGGGACGCGATGACTATTGCTCAGCTCGCGCCTGCCAGCCAGCGACCAGGCGGGCAAGGCTTCCAGCTCGGTTGTTCGATCCGTGCGCACTCGGAAGAAGCTACCGTCGGCCTCCTTGGTAAATGTAGTCCGGATGAGCGCTTTGCGCACTTTTTTGAGTAGTCGCTACTCATGCCAGCACGGGAGCCCCCAGGGATGATGAAACCCGTTGGCCGAGTGGCTGACCAGCAATCACTCCACGGGAGGATCCATGATCAACTTCAAGACGAGGCGGGGCATGCGTGGCCTGGCCCTATCAAGCTTCACTGGCGCCGCCATGGCGGCCGGGATGCTCGTAGCGCCGGGCATAGCCCATGCCGACACTCAAGCGTCCCATTTCATCTGGACGGCAACCAGTTCGAACACCTCGGGCAACGCGACTCTGATCAACAACCTTGCCACCGACGGCGAACCTGGGGCCCTGTTGTTCGTGACCCCCAATTTCGATCCGGGCGGGGTGAACGGCGGCTACGACAACTCGCCGATCGGCGTCTATTATGACTCGTCCGCCGGTACGTCCGGTGAGTGGGGCGTCTTCAACGAAAACAGCACCACTATGCCTGCAGGCACTTCGTTCAACGTGTTCGTAGTCCCAGCAGCCACATCTGACGCTTTCACAGTCACCGCGTCCGGGTCGAACAGCGGCGGTGACGGCGTTCTCGTCGACAGCACCGCCACCAACAACACTCCCGACGCCGTCCTGCAGGCAACCCAGGTATACAACGGCGCCTACAACGACAACGTCGCTGGAGTGTATTACGACTCGCCGGAGTGGGGCGTGTTCAACGAGGGCAATGCCACGATGGTGGTCGGAACCAAGTACAACGTGCTGGTCGGTCCTGCCGATGGCGGCAAGACGAAGACACTCGACGGCACCAAGACCAACATTGCGGCCGCCGGCGGTGGTGCGGTCAGCCTCAATGGGACCAGCGCTACGGCGGGGGATTCCAACGCGTTCATCTTGGATACCCCGATCTGGAATCCGAAGGGTGTCTGCGGCTGTGTCTACGACACCAGCCAGACCGGCGTGTCCTACTTCCCATCGCAATGGAACGTATTCAACCAATCCGCGGACACGATGCTGCCAAAGACAGACTTCAACCTCATGTACTGGAACAGCTGATCAGTTCATCTACCAGCGTCTGGTGGGCCCACGCCGGTTCGGCGTGGGCCCACCCGCGCTCCGACACACGAATGACTAGCCGTCGAATCTATTCAAGGCTGCATCGTCCAAGGGCCGATCCCGCCGATATGTACTGGAGTGATGTGCAGCACGAAGCCGTCAGGTGGGTCGTCCATCGGCGGGAAGCGCACATCGGGCCCGAGGTAGATGTGCGCGAGTTGTTGCAACAGCGCGGGAGCTCCGCCTTTGGTCACCCGGGCGACCCCGTTGATTACCAGGTATTCGGCTAGCCCGCGCGAATCGATTCCGCCGGTTTCCATCGAGAGCGTCACCCGTGGGTCGCGTTCCACGTTACGCAACTTCTTCCTCAAGGCGAGGTGGCCCGACACGATCTCGTCACCGTCCAGCCCGACCCAGACAATGGTCACCTGCGGGCCGCCATCTTCGTTCAGCGTTACCAAATGTGCGAGGTGACCAACCTCGAGAGCAGAGCGGGCCTGCGGGGTAAGAATCGGCACTGCGGTTCTCCCTCCTCGAGAAGGACCTCATGGGTGGTCCGACAGGATCACCTGACTGTAGGGTGCGAGGCCTTCACCCGGGAACTACCAGCCGTCACTACCAGCCGTCACTGCCAGCTGCCACGCCCCGATCCCACACGGCGGTGCGATCGTCGCGCCAATCGGGTACAAGATCGCACACCTCTACCAAACCCCTTCGGAGACTGGCGAAGAAGGGCCGCGACATCGGACGAGCGAACCGGCCCGGAGGTTCCGGCCATAATTCGGAACGTGGGGATTCCCAGCGGCTTGGTGACCTTGCTGTTTACCGATATCGAGGGATCCACCCGCCTTTGGGAGGAGCACCCGTCGGAGATGGCAGAGGCCCTGGCCCGGCACGATCACGTGCTTCGCTCGGCGATCGAGCAGCGGCGAGGCTTCGTCTTCAAGACGGTCGGCGACGCCTTCTGCGCTGCCTTCGGAGACGTTGATGACGCCTTGCTGGCAGCCGCGGAGGCGCAGCGAGCGCTCGACACCGAACCGTGGCCTGAGGTCGCGCAGATTCGGGTGCGGATAGGGCTGCACACCGGTCGCTGTTACGAGCGGAACGACGATTTCTTCGGACCCACCGTCAACCGCACAGCACGGCTGCAGCACGTTGCACACGGCGGGCAGATCGTTTGTTCTGAGGCAACGGCCCAGCTCGCAGAGCGGGCAGGCGGCGAGGGACTTCGATTCGTGTACCTCGGTGAGCACCGACTGAAGGACCTCGGCCAACCGGAGCGAGTGCACCAGGTGGGTGACGGCGTCCTTCGTACCGATTTTCCGCCTCTGCGTTCGCTCAGCAACCCAGAGCTGATGAACAACCTTCCGGCCCAGGTCACGAACCTTATCGGCCGAACCGAAGAGGTCGAGCAGGCACGGGAGCTCTTGCGGGGCTGCCGGCTGCTGTCGATGACGGGTGCGGGGGGTGTCGGCAAAACGCGGCTCGCCCTTCAGGTTGCGGCTGAGATGCTCGACGGCACCGGTGACGGAGTCTGGCTTGTGGAGCTGGCACCCGTCACCGATCCGGACCTCGTGGCGTCCGCAGTGGCTGCCGCGGTGCACGTGCCGGAGGAGCCCGGGTGGCCGGTGCTCGACACTCTCGCCGGACGGCTTCGCGACAAGAAGCTCCTCATCGTCCTCGACAACTGCGAGCACGTAGTGGACGCGGCTGCAAAGGTGGTCGACGTTCTCCTTCGCAGATGTCCTGAGCTCTCCGTGCTGTGCACGAGCCGGGAGCCGCTCGGAATCGTAGGCGAGAAGATCTACCGGGTGCCGTCGCTCCCGGTGCCGGCCGAGGGATCCGTGTCGGTAGATGCGATCGCCGGCTGTGACGCCGTGCAATTGCTGGTCGAAAGGGCGGTCGCCCATCGGCGGGGCTTTGCTCTCGACGCGGGGAATGCGCTGCCTGTGGCATCGATCTGTCGACGTCTCGACGGAGTACCTCTGGCCATCGAGTTGGCTGGCGCTCGACTACGGACGATGTCGATCGACGAACTCGAGAGGCGCCTCGATGACCGATTCCGATTGCTCACCGGCGGGGACCGGGTCGCGATGCCGCGTCACCGCACGCTTCGGGCGCTCATCGACTGGTCGTATGACCTGCTGTCCTCCTACGAGCAGGGGGCGCTGAGGCGGCTGTCTGTGTTCGTCGGCGGATGGACCATCGACGCCGCGGAGGTCGTCGCAGGGTATCCGCGAGATGATCCGACATCGGTTCTCGATTGCTTGCTGTCTCTCGTCGACAAGAGCCTTGTTCAGATGCACGAGATCGACGGTCAGAACCGCTACTACCTCCTCGAATCGGTGCGGCAGTACGGAGACGAGCGCATGCGCGCCATCGGGGAGCCCGAAGCTGGAGTCATTCGCGACACCCACGCAGGGTTCTATCTCAATTGGGCCGAGGACCACCGACAACAGTTGATCGGCCCAGAGCAAGAGACGTGGTCCAAGCGCTTCGACGTCGAGTACCCAAACCTCGCGGCCGCGGTCAGCCACTTCCTGGGCGGCGGTTCGAATCCCGAGCAGGCGCTCCGTCTGACGACGGCTCTATCGCGATATTGGACTACCCGTGGCCAGTGGAACGAAGGTGCCCGGACCTCGACTGCGGCCATCGAACGCACAGCCGGCCACGACTTGAGCCCCGAGAGGGTAGCTGCGTTGGTGTCTCTCTCGGAACTGAAGGGCCGACAGGGTGACTACCGCACAATGCTGGACCTGGCGACCGAATCCCTCGACGGAGCGCGCCGCCTCGCATTGCCGGAGATGATCGTGCACTCTGTCTCGAACATCAGCGTCGCTCAAAGACACCTGGGTGACCTGGAAGCATCCTTGACTGTGGCGACCGAAGCGGTCGACGCGGCGCGCAGGCACGGCGACCTCCAACTGCTCGCACAGGCACTCAGCAACCTTGGGGGCTCCCACGACGCCCTCGGTGACCTGGCGTCAGCTAGAAGGGCGGATACTGAGGCCCTCGCCCTCTACACGAGGCACAACGACCGTCGTGGCGTGGCCGTCACCCATGGCAACCTCGCCTACTACGAGCAGAGCGAGGGCAATCTTGGCGCCGCCGAAGAGCATCTGGTGTCCGTCTTGGAGGAAGCGACGGCTCTCGGCGAGACCTCGCTCATCGCGAACGCCAAGCTGAACCTCGGATACCTGGGCCTTCAAGCAGATGAACCGGTCAACGCTCTACAACACTTCGTAGAAGTGCTCGACGAGGCCCAGCGCACGGATGCTCGGATGGACCTCGCGTACGCCGTGCTGGGCCTAGCCATCTGCGCTTCCGCATCGGGAAACGACGAAGCCAGTGCACGGCTTCATGGCGCGGGGGAGCCGGCTGTTCGGAGATCTCGGAGTCACCCCAGTCCGGTACGAATCCTCACTTCGAGACGCCGACCAGTCCCGCCTGAAGGGCAGCCTCGGCCTGGCTGCTTTCGACGCCGCCTATTCTGCCGGCCAAGGCCTCAGCAATCAGGAGATCACCGACCTCGCGCTCCACGCGACGCCGTGAGCACCTGTTTGGGGAGCGCGCTCGCACCCAGCCGGGGTCGGGGCGGTTAGGGACCCCCGCTAGATCTAGGGATAACCCTAGATCTTGTTAGATCTCCAAGGATCGACAACCACTCCAGACTCAGATCATCGACCGAGCCACGGCTTCGCCTCGCAGGAGAGCAAGATCCCAGCTCGCCCGATGTGGGACCTTCGACTCTTTGCCGGCCCGACCGGACGCTCGCGGCTACTTCAGTCGCCCCTGGCCGTCGCTTGCCGGCCTGTCACGCCCACGGAGCCACCAGTTCGGCGCCCCGCCGGGCTCGTCTTCTGAGCTGCCTCGCTGGCCGAAGAGACACCTCGTTTGCGAGCGCTCCCGGCGGGGTGTCGTGGCCGGGTAGCAAGGGCGCCTACGGAGGTCGACTGTGGGCTACGACGTTGCTGCGATCCGCAATCAGTTCCCGGCGCTAGCCGAAGGTCACCTACGACTTCTCCCGCAC
>PMHH01000023.1 GCA_003156595.1 Acidimicrobiaceae bacterium | reverse complement strand
CGGGGGCGGCGCCGGCGGGGGCGGCGCCGGCGGAGGCAGCGTCGGCCGGGAATGCCGCAGTGGCCCGACCGGCGGCGTCCCACAGCCCACTCCTGGTGGTCGTGGTGTTCGCCGGGGCGGTCTACGGTGGGTTCTTCGGCGCTGGGCTCGGCATCATGTTGCTGGCAGTCCTCGGGCTGTTCACGGCTGAATCCCTCGTCCAGGTCAACGCCCTCAAGCAAGCCCTGTCCTTTGTCATCAACCTGGTGGCCGCGGGTTTCTTTGCCTTCTCCGGTCACGTCCACTGGGACCTGGTGCCGGTGATGGCCGCAGCCAGCGTGGTCGGCGCAAGTCTGGGCAGCCGGCTGGTGCACCTCATCAAACCGGTCCACCTGCGCCGGGTCGTGGTCGTCGCCGGGGTGGCGGTCGCGATCGCCTTCTGGGTGTCCTAAGCCATCGGGCAGGTGACGAGGTGATCGTTGACCACCCCTACTGCCTGTAAGAAGCTGTAGACGATCGTCGGCCCTACGAAGGTGAAGCCCCGCCGCTTGAGGTCCTTGGAGATCCGATCGGAGAGGTCGGTGTGGGTAGGCAGGTCGGCCGTAGTTCCGGGCCGGTCGACGACCGGTGTTCCATCGACCCAATCCCAGAGGTACTTGGAAAAAGTTCCGAACTCATCGCGCACGGTCAGGAAGGCCTGGGCATTGGTAACCGCGGCCCGGACCTTGAGCCGGTTGCGCACGATGCCGGGATCCTGGAGGAGCGCGGCGATGGTCGCCTCATCGAAGCGAGCGACGCGGGCCGGGTCGAAGCCAGCGAAGGAGCGCCGGTAATTCTCCCGTTTGGCAAGGATGGTGGACCAGGACAGCCCGGCCTGGGCGCCTTCGAGGATGAGCATCTCGAACAAGTGGGTGTCGTCGTGGGAAGGAACGCCCCACTCGTGGTCGTGGTAGGCCCGCATGGCATCGGAGGAGTCCGCCCATTCGCAACGCTGCTGTACCGGTCCGGCCACCGCCGCATCATGGCAGCTTGTCGGAGCCTCGCCCAGAACCTTTTGTGTGATATTTGACACGGCGGACCCCCTGAGCCCGCCCACCTCATTGGTGTCAAATATCACAGAAAAATGGAGTTTGACCTACCGACGGCGCTCGTATAGAGGCGGGCTGTCAGGAGTAGGGATCTGGTCCTTTCAATGGTGGACCGGATCCGTAGTCCTGACCGCCCCGCTGACCCGCGAAGACCTAGAGCGCGGATCGCAGTGCCCACAACTCCGGGAACAGCTTCTTGTCGATGGTCGTCCGCAGGTAGCTGGCGCCGGTCGATCCGCCGGTCCCGGACTTGGAACCCAACTGCCGTTCGACCATCTGCACGTGGCGGAACCGCCACAGACCCAGGGCCTCGTCGTGATCGAGGAGGGCCTCGGCGACCTCGAACAGTTCGCCGTAACGGTCACGATCGGCCGCGATCTGCTGCAGGGTGGGCGACCCGTGCCGGCGCACCAGATCTCCCCACCCATCCCAGAGGGACGGCTCGACCAGGCGGCGTTCCAACATGGCCCGCTCGCTTTCGTTTAACTCCAGGCGCTCGAGATAGGAGCGGTCGCGGAGGCCGGAGACGAATTCGATGGCGCGGAACTGGACCGACTGGAAGCCGCTGGCCGGGGCCAGCTCGGACCGGAAGACCAGGAAGTCCTGGGGCCGCATGGTCTCGAGCACGCCCACCTGAGCGACCAGGACACCCTCGATGGCACCGACCCGGTGCAGGTAGCGCACTGCCCAGTAGGCGTCGCCGGCGCTCATGGCCGCGCGGGCCGCGTCGAGCTCGTGCAGCAGCTCCTTGAACCACAGCTCGTACACCTGGTGGACGACGATGAAAAGCAGCTCGTCGTGGGCCCCCGTTTGGGTGTGTTGGAGCTCGAGGAGGGCGGGAATGGCCAGGTAGCTGCCGTAGCTGTGGCGCCGGCCGTCCTCACCGAAGCTGGCGCCCTGAGGTTCCTGGGACTGAGCGCCGGGGGTGCCTGGGGCGCCCGGGGCGCCCGGCGCGGCGCCCTGCTCGTTAGCCGTCGGAGGCGTTGGTGGCGTGGGTGGCGTTGATGCCGTTGATGCGCCGGATCAGCCGGGCCTTGCGGTTGGACGCCTGGTTCTTGTGGATGATCCCCCGGGAGGCGGCCTTGTCGAGACGCTTCACAGCGATGCGCAGGTCCTCGGCGGAGGTCTCGACACCCGACTCGGCGGTGGCCACCGCCTTCTTGACGCGGGTCTTGATCTCGGACTTCGCCGCCTTGTTGCGAAGGCGCGCCACCTCGTTGGTGCGGTTGCGCTTGATCTGGCTCTTGATGTTGGCCACTACGTCTACCTACTTCTGTTCGGCCCACTCAGTTCGGGAACCGGATGATGCTAGCAGGCGTCGATCACGCCCGGCGACGCGGGCCGGGACGAGATGCGGGCCGGGATCCCGACCGCAGTGGCGCCCGGCGGGACGTCGCACACGACCACCGCGTTGGCTCCGACGCGGGCGCCGTCGCCGATGGTGATGGCCCCCAGGATCTTGGCGCCGGCCCCGATAAAGACGTCGTCGCCGATGATGGGACGCCGGTCCCCCTGGTAGTCCCACCCTACGGTCACGCCCTGATGAACCCACAGGTTGGCGCCGATGCGCTCCGCGGACAGGATGGTCGCTTGCCCGTGGGAGATAAACAGACCCGGACCGATCGAGGTGCCGCTCAAGTCGAGTCCCGGGATGGACTTCCACACCTTGGCCGCCATCCGGGCCAAGAGAACGCCCGTCGGGTTGCCGTGCAGGAGACGGTGGTAATAGATGGCCCGGAACTCCGGGAAGGCGTACAGCAGCCGGCCCAGCATCCTCGTCCGGTCGGTGACCCACAGCACGTCGGCCCACCGGGTGACGTCGGCGTCGATGATCTCCTGCTGATCGGTCACCCGATAGATCGAGGCCAGCGGGAACAGGGCGAAGGCCCGCCACCGCTCCGCTTGGCTCAGTAGGGCGGCAGCCGCGGGGTCGAACCAGCGCCGCACGGCCGCGGCGGTCACTCGCCGGGGTTGGCTTTGAAGAAGGCCTCGGCGGCAGACACGAGGATGTCCACGGTTGCCTCCATGCCCAGCACGTTGGGGTCGACCATCAGGTGGTAGAGCCGGGCCTCCGCCGGGTCGACGCGAAACAGGCGCTTGACGAAGACGGTCCGGGCCCGGTCGGTCTCGCTCTGGCGGCGCTTGGCCGCGTCGAGATCGAGGTGTTCGAAGGCCGCGGCCCAGGCCACCCGGCGTTCAACGGGGCCGTCCAAGCGGACGTGAAAGGCGCGGGGTCGCGACGCCAAGACGACCGCCCCGGCCCGCCCTAGGAGCACGGCAGGCGCGCCCCGGGCGAGGTCACGCAGCCCGTCCTCGGTGCGCTCCCGGATGGTGTCGTCGTCCTCGAGGATGGCGTCGGGGGTCATCATGACCCCGACGCTGGCGGCCCGGGCGAAGTAGCTGAGGAAGCGCCCGGTGGGGGTCGTGGCCTGCTCGCCCTCGCACAGCCCCTCGGCAGAACGGACCGGCGTCTGGGCCGGCTCGGACGGCTTCGGGTGCTTGGCTTGTTCGGAGCGCTCTGAGTCCTTGGCTCGCTCGGATCGCTCGCTGCGCCAGGCGTCTTGTGACAGGTCGGCGCTGATGATGCGGTCGATGAATGGCAGCCCCAGTGCTTCCGCCACCCGCGGCGCAATGATGCTGCCTCCGGTGCCGTAGGTCGCCGAAATCGTGACCAGCGGCTGATAGGCCGTGCTTGCCATTGACCAGACCCTAGCGGTGGGGCCGGCTCCGGTCGGCATTGCGCCACACTGATGGGGTACGCGGATCCCGATCCGGCGACGCTTCCCCCTTTTTCATTCTGCAAGGACTTCGTTGAACCTCGACCGCATCCGAAACCTCAGCATCGTGGCCCACGTCGACCACGGCAAGTCGACGCTGTCTGACCGCATCCTCGAGCTGACCGGGGCGGTCGACGCCCGCGACATGCGCGAGCAGTACCTCGACTCGATGGATATCGAGCGGGAGCGGGGCATCACCATCAAGGCCCAGAACGTCCGGGTCCACTGGAAGGGCCACACCATCCACCTCATCGACACGCCCGGACATGTGGACTTCGGTTACGAGGTGAGCCGCAGCCTGGCCGCCTGCGAGGGAGTGGTGCTCCTCGTCGATGCCGCCCAGGGGATCGAGGCCCAGACCCTGGCCAACGCCTACCAGGCCCTCGAGCACGACAAGGAGATCGTGGCCGCCCTCAATAAGATCGACCTGCCCGCGGCCGACCCCGACCGCTACGCCGACGAGATCGAGCGGGTCCTCGGGGTGCCGTCCGCCCAGATCCTGCGCATGTCGGCCAAGACCGGAGAGGGGGTTCCCGAGCTGCTCGACGCCATCTGCGAGCGGATCCCGGCGCCCCAGGGCGATCCGGACGCCCCACTACAGGGCCTGATCTTCGACTCGTACTACGACCAGTACCGGGGTGTGGTCAGCGCCATCCGGGTGGTCAACGGCACCCTGGCGTCGGGGACCCGTCTTCGCTTCATGCAGACCGGCCGAACCCACGACGTAGAGGAGATCGGCCTGCGCACCCCAGTCAACGTTCCGGTCGCCACGCTGGGCCCCGGCGAGGTCGGTTACCTCGTCGCGGGCATCAAGGACGTGGGCGAGGCCCGCAGCGGCGAGACGGTCACCGAGGCGGCCCGCCCCGCCCCGGAGCCGCTGGAGGGCTACCAGGATCCCAAGCCCATGGTGTTCTGCGGGCTGTACCCCATTGACGGGGACGACTACTCCAACCTGCGCGACGCCCTCGAGAAACTCCGGCTCAACGACGCATCGGTGAGCTACGAGCCGGAGACGTCGGGCGCCCTCGGCTTCGGGTTCCGCTGCGGGTTCCTCGGCCTTTTGCACATGGAGATCGTTCGGGAACGTCTCGAGCGAGAGTTCGACCTGTCGCTCATCGCCACCGCCCCCAGCGTCGAGTACCGGGCCCATCTGACCGACGGCTCGACCGTCGAGGTGCACAACCCTTCAGACCTGCCGGAGCCCCAGAAGTTGGACTGGATCGAAGAGCCGTACCTGACGGCCACCATCCTGACCCCCGCGGAGTACACGGGCACCCTGATGGACCTGTGCCAGACTCGCCGGGGCGAGATGGAGCGGATGGAGTACCTCTCGCCAGAGCGCCTGGAGCTGGTGTACCGGATACCGCTGGCGGAGGTGGTGATGGACTTCTTCGACGTCCTCAAGAGCCGCACCAAGGGGTACGCCAGCCTGGACTACGAGCCGGCCGGCTGGGAGCGGGCCGACCTGGTCAAGATCGACATCCTTCTCAACGGCGTGCCCGTCGACGCATTCAGCGCCATCGTGCACCGGTCGGCCGCCCAGGAGTACGGACGCAAGATGACCGATCGCCTGCGCGAGCTGATCCCCCGCCAGATGTTCGACGTCCCGATCCAGGCCGCCATCGGGGGCCGGATCATCGCCCGGGAGACCGTCAAAGCGAAGCGCAAGGACGTGCTCTCCAAGTGCTACGGCGGCGACATCACCCGCAAACGGAAGCTGCTCGAAAAGCAGAAGGAAGGCAAGAAGAGGATGAAAAATATCGGCCGGGTTGAGGTTCCCCAGGACGCGTTCATCCAGGCGCTTCGACTGGACGAGTAGCAGCCGTCAGGGCGTTGACCTGCTCAACCGAGAGTTGCACGGTGGCGGCGGCGCAGTTGTCCTCCAGGTGCGACACCGATGCGGTGCCCGGGATGGGCAGCATCACCGGGCTGCGGGCCAGCAGCCAGGCCAGAGCCACCTGCGACGGGGTGGCGCCGGTGGCTCGGGCGACGTCGTCCACCGGGCCGCCGGGACGGGCCAGCGCTCCGGCCGCGATGGGGTTCCACGGGATGAACCCGATCCGCTCAGACTCGCAGTGGACCAGAACGTCCTCGGAGGCGCGGTCGATGAGGTTGTAGCGGTTCTGCACGCTGACGATCGGCACCACCCGGCGGGCCGCCTCGAGCTCGGCTACGGTCACTTCAGACAGCCCCACGTAGTGCACCTTGCCCTCGTGGACCAGGTCGGCCAGGAAGCCGAACTGTTCGGCGGCGGGGACCTTCGGGTCGATGCGGTGCAGCTGGAACAGATCGAGTCGATCGACCGCCAGGCGCCTCAGGCTCATCTCGACCTCTTGGCGCAGGTACTCGGGCCGGCCGACCGCGTCCCAGCGGTTCGGTCCGGGCCGGGTGAGGCCGGCCTTGGTCGCGATGACCAAGCCGTCCGGGTAGGGGTGCAGTGCCTCCCGGATGAGGTCCTCGCTAACGTAGGGCCCGTAGGAATCGGCGGTGTCGATGAAGTCCACCCCCAGGTCGACGGCTCGCCGCAAGACGCGCAGGCACTCAGCGCGGTCGGTCGGCTCACCCCAGATACCCCGCCCGGTCAGGCGCATGGCCCCGAACCCGAGGCGGTGCACCGTCATCTCCCCGTTGGCGCCCAGGGCGAATGTCCCGGCTGTAGTCACTGGTCGTTGCGTGTCCATCTTCTCGTTATACCGGCCACGGGCCGGTTTGGCACGCTCCATCACCGGCGTTAGGCGCTGGCACTCGGTATCGTTGAGTGCCAAGGTGCTCGATGACCGCAAAGCCGCCATCCTCAAAGCGATAGTGGAGGAGTACATCCAGACCGCCCAACCGGTCGGCTCGATGGTCGTGGCGCGCATCCCCGAACTTTCGGTGTCGTCCGCGACGGTACGCAACGAGATGGGGGCGCTCGAGCGTGAGGGCTATCTGGCCCAGCCGCACACCAGCGCGGGGCGGATCCCGACCGACAAGGGCTACCGCTTCTTCGTCGACTCCATCACCGAACCGGGGCGGCTGGATCCGGTGCAGTCGCAGCAGATCCGGAAGTTCTTCGCTACGGCTCACGGAGAGCTGGAAAGGATGCTGGCCGACACCAGCCGCTTCCTTTCCGGGCTCACTGACTATGCCGCCGTGGTGGTGCGCCACTCGGCCGACCCGGCCCGGATCCGTAGCGTCCAAATCGTGGGCCTGGCCCCGCGAGTGGCGGTGGTCGTCGCCATCCTCGGCAGCGGCGCGGTCGACAAGCACACGCTCGAGTTGGCCGACGAGCCCAGCGAGGCCCAGGTGGCGGCGGCGTCTTCCCACCTAGCCGCCCACCTGACGGGCGAGCCGGTTGGCCGCTGGATGGCCATACCGCCCACCGACGATCCCCTGGTGGATCGCCTCGTCGGGATCGCCAACGCGGCGTTGACGCACGGTAGCGGTGAGCCTGATGAGGGCCCGCAGGTCTTCGTAGGCGGGGCCGCCCGGATGGCCACGGCCTTTGACGCGGTGAGCACCATCCGCCAGGTTCTCGACATCCTCGAGCAGCAGTTCGTGCTGGTCACTCTCATCCGCGACATCCTCGATCGCGGTCTGTCGGTGGCGATCGGCACTGAGCACGGGCTCCAGCCGCTCGCGGACTGCTCGATCGTGGTCGCGCCCTATGAGATCGAAGGCGAGCGGGCCGGGACGGTCGGCATCCTCGGACCGACCCGGATGCATTACGAGCAGGCCCTCGCCGCGGTGGCAGTGGTGAGCAAACGATTGGGGCAGGCACTCAGCGAGGGAACCCGGGAAGGGTAGTGTCAACTGGCTGTGGCTGACATCGACGACTACTACGGGCTCCTTGGAGTTTCGCGCCACGCGACCGAAGACGAGATCAAACGCGCCTATCTCAAGTTGGCGCGCGAGTTGCACCCTGACACGAACCCTGGCGACCACGGGTCGGAGGAGCAGTTCAAGCAGATCAACCTGGCGTATGAGACGCTCCGGGACCCCGAGCGGCGCCGGCAGTACGACATGTTCGGACCGCCAGGAGTGCGCGGCGCCGGGGGAGCAGGCGCGCCGGGCGATCCCTTTGCCGGGTTTGGGGGCGGGGGCCTCGGCGACCTCTTCGATGCCTTCTTCGGGGGCGCAGGAGCCGGCGGTGGCATGGGTGCTCGCCAGACGCGGAGCGGGCCGCGCAAAGGAGAGGATGCCGAGGCGACCCTGGTCTTGGAGTTCGAGGAAGCGGTGTTCGGCGTCCAGCACGAGCTGACGGTGCGCCTGCCGCAGACGTGCCCGACATGCACCGGTACCGGCGCCCGGCCCGGCACCACTCCGATCAGCTGCAGTGGGTGCCACGGTGCGGGGGAGGTCCGCCGGGTCCGCCAGTCAATTCTGGGCCAGATGGTGACCTCCACGCCCTGCACCCGGTGCGGTGGGAGTGGTGAGGAGATCACCTCGCCGTGCGCGGACTGCAGGGGCGAGGGCCGACGGCGGGAAGAACGGTCCCTCGTCGTCGACGTGCCTCCGGGAGTCGACGAAGGCTCGACCCTGAGGTTGCCGGGCCGGGGCGCGGGCGGCCTGCGGGGTGGGCCCGCCGGCGACCTGTACGTGCACTTGCGAATCCGTGACCATCGGACGATCGCTCGTCGGGGTGCCGACCTGTTGGCGGTGGTCCACGTGGCCATGACCCAGGCGGCGCTCGGGATCGGCATCCCCTTCGAGACCCTCGACGGGGTAGAGGAGCTCATCATCCCGGACGGCACCCAGAGTGGGCGCGAGTTTCGCCTGCGGGGGCGCGGCGTGCCGCATCTCCAAGGCCGGGGCCGCGGGGACCTGGTCGTCACGGTCATCGTGGACACCCCGACGGACCTGAGCAAGGACCAGGAGCAGCTGCTGCGCCAGGTGGCGACGGCGCGCGGTGAGGAGGTCGCTCCGCCTGACACCGGGCTGATGTCCAAGCTGCGCAGCGCCTTCAAGTAGACGCCTTGCCGAACGAGGCGAGAGAGGCGGCCCTGCCGGACACGGCGAAAGAACCCATCTTGCGGGACGAGGCGAAAGAGGCCGCCCGCCGGGCCGCCGCCCACGTCGTCGTCGCCGATCTGGAGTCACCCGCCGTCGGCGATGACGATCGGCATCACCTTCGGTCGGTACTGCGGCTGCGACCAGGAGAGGCGGTGAGCACCACCGATGGGTCGGGCGGGTGGCGCCTATGCCGGTACGCAGCCGACCGATCGCTGGAACCCGACGGAGAGATCGTGCGGCGTCCCCGCCTCTCGCCGCTGATCACCGTCGGCTTCGCCCCGGTCAAAGGAGATCGCCCGGAGTGGGCGGTTCAGAAGCTCACCGAGCTTGGCGTCGACCGCATCGTCATCCTGCGTGCTGACCTCGGTGTAGTCCGTTGGGATGCGGAACGGGCTGCCAGGCACCTCGACCGGTTGCGGGTGGTAGCCCGCCAGGCCGTGATGCAGAGCCGGCAGTGGTGGCTCCCTGAGCTCATCGGCATGGAAGGCGTCGACTCCTGGGCGAAAGAGCCCGGGGTGGCGATGGCCGTGCCCGGTGGTGATCCTCCGAGCTTGTCGTATCCATCTGTCCTGGTTGGACCGGAGGGCGGTTGGAGCGACGCCGAGCAGGAGTCGGCGTCGGCTCAGGTTGACCTCGGGCCCGGAGTGCTGCGCACAGAGTCCGCGGCGGTGGCTGCCGGTGTCCTACTCGTGGCGCTCCGGGCCGGGCTCGTCCACCCGGCTGCGGCCAGCGATGGGCGGCTCAAGCCTCCAAGCGGGACACCGTGAATGCGAAGGTCTTGCCTAGATCCCGCCGCAGATTGTCAAGGGCGAACGATTCGAGCTTGCCGCCCACCAGGGGAACACTGGCCTTGATCTGGCCCAGGTAGCGCTGCACGGTGCCGGTGCCGTCCGGTACCAACTCGATCGGGCCGCCGATGCTGATCGGTGCCCCCTTGATGGCGGCCGACCAGGTTCCGGTCCGCCCACCCTCGTCGTCGGTCTCTCCCCAGTCGTAGGTTTGGGTGACGGTGCTGTCGGCGGGGATGAGCTTCTTGGCGAACCCAGGCAGCTCCACGCTGGCGCGCTGGCGGGTGACCAGCCGAATGCCCGACGGAGTGGCGGTCTCCTCGATGACGGCGGCCTCCTTGCCTCCGAGGTGGCTGATCAGCTCGGTCTGGAACACGCCCTGGGAGATCAGGGCGAACACCTCCGCCACCGGATGCTCGTAGCGGAACTCCTCTTGGATCGTTTTCAAGGCGTTCCCTTCTTGGCTAGTGCTGACTGTCAATGTTGGCGGGGGAGGGGCGGATCCTGCTCTCCTGGCGCGGTGCGCGAAGGTGGGAGGGTGGCCGGAAGAGACCCGTTTGGTGTCTACGTGCATATCCCCTTTTGCACCAAGCGTTGCGATTATTGCGCGTTCGCGACCTGGACGGACCGTTTCTACCTGGCGGATGCCTACGTGCGGGCGTGCCAGGCCGAGGTCGCCTCGGCCGTGGCGGCGGGGATGAGCCCGGCCTCGTCGGTCTTCTTCGGCGGTGGTACGCCATCGCTACTGCACCCGCGGCAGTTGGCCGCGATACTGGCCGTCGTGCCGCGGCAGCCTGGTGCGGAGGTGACGGTCGAGTGCAATCCCGAGACCGTGGACGCGGCCAAGCTGACCGGCTACCGAGACGCCGGCGCCACCCGCTTATCCTTTGGGGTCCAGTCGATGGCGCCCCACGTCCTGGCCGCCCTCGGTCGCGAACACGACGTGCCTTCGGTGCAGCGGGCGGTCAGCGCGGCGTCAGCGGCGGGTCTGGCGGGCTCATACAGCGTTGACCTCATCTTCGGGGGAGTCGGCGAGAGTGGCGCCGACTGGGCGGCTACGGTCTCGGCGGTCCTCGCCCTCGATCCGCCGCCGGCGCATGTCAGCGCCTACGGGCTGACGGTCGAGCCGGGGACCCCGTTGGCGGCCGATCCAGCCCGCCATCCCGACCCCGACGACCAGGCCGAGAAGTACCTGATGGCCGACGAGTTGCTCGGTGCCGGCGGGCTGGAGTGGTACGAGATCTCCAACTGGGCGCGCCCTGGTGCGGAGTGCCGTCACAATCAGCTGTATTGGGCACAGGGCCAGTACCGGGGGATCGGGTGCGCCGCCCACTCGCATGCTGTCGGGCGGCCGGACGGAGCGAGCTCGGATGCTGTCGGGCGGCCGGACGGNNCTGTCGGGCGGCCGGACGGAGCCAGCCGTTGGTGGAATGTGCGCACGCCGGAGCGCTACGTCCGCGCGGTGGAGGCAGGGGAGTCGCCAAAGGCCGCCGGTGAGGAGTTGGACGCCGCCACCTGCCGGATCGAGGCCCTCCAGCTGGCTCTCAGAACTCGGCAAGGTGTGCCCGAGGAGGCCCTGTCGGGATGGGCGGACGATCCGGTGCTGGCGACATTGGTCGAACCCGGACCCACTGGCCGGCTGGTCCTCACCCTTCGGGGTCGCCTCCTGGCCAATGAGGTGGCCTTGCGCTTGGAACCGTAGGACGGCCCGTGGTGTGGCGCCGGCGGTTTCCCGGTGGCGGTTTGGCCGCGACGGCGGGTGACTCGCCGGCTCCGGCTCCGGCTC
>PMHH01000163.1:10062-19014 GCA_003156595.1 Acidimicrobiaceae bacterium | reverse complement strand
GACGCCACCCCACCCGCCGACGCCACCCCCCCCGCCGACGCCGCCCCACCCGCCGCGCCAGCCACCGCGCCCGACTTGTGGTCACCCTTTCGGTCCCTACCGCCGGCCCGTTGGGCGTCCGCCAGGCGGTGGTCCAGGTCCGTCACCGCATCGGTGCGGACGGCGAAGTGGACCAGGTCGCCCTCCTGGCCCACCAGACTCGGGCCGACGAGGCGGGCCTGGCCACCCCGAGTGACCATCATGGGCCGGAACCGCTCCCCATCGGTCAGCTCCGTGTAGCCGTGACCGCAGAATGCCTCCGGCAGAAGGTGTTCGACGATGTTGACCTCGCCGGTCGGGTCCGTCCAGGCGGTGACCGCTTCCTCAGGCAGCATGCGACGGAGCACCTGGTCGACGGTCCAGCTCACGGTAGCCACGGTCGGGATGCCCAGTCGCTGATAGATCACGGCCCGGGGCGGGCTTTTGATGCGGGCCACCACGTGGGCGATCTCGAAGGTCTCGCGAGCGATGCGAGCGGTCAGGATGTTGCTGTTGTCTCCGCTCGTCACCGCGGCTACCGCGTTGACCTCCTCGATCCCCGCCTGGAGGAGCACGTCGCGGTCGAATCCGAAACCGACCACGGTCTGGCCGCCCCACCCCTCCGGGAGGCGCCGGAAGGCGTTGGGGTCCTTGTCGATGATCGACACGGAATGATCGGCCTGTTGCAGGCGCATCGCCAACTCGCTGCCGACCCGGCCGCAGCCGACGACGATCACTCGCATACCAGGAACCCTCCCACAAATCCGGCGCACCCTTCAGGCCGGGTCGGGCCGCGGTGCTGGGCGTCGGGACGGAGCTGCGGGGTCGGGCCGCGGTGCTGGGTCGCGGCGCTGGAGGGCCGGGTCGGGCCGCTCTGTCGAGGCACCGCCACTAGAGGCCCTCAGGCCGGCCGGCGCCGGGCCCGCTTCTGGTCGAGGAAGTCGACCAGCACGTAGTCGCCGAGCGTCTCGGGGGTGGTAAAGAATGCCCGCCCCCGGTTGAGCTGCGTCATCTTCTCCACGAAGGTCCGGAGATACCCGGTGGCGTCGAGCATGAAGGTGTTGATCCGGATTCCGTCCCGGGTGGCCCGGGCCACCTCGGCCAGGGTCATGCGGATCGTCTCGTGAGTCGGCGGGTAGCTGAAGAACGGCTCGCCGCCGGGGAGGATGTGAGCGGTCGGCTCGCCGTCGGTGATCATGATCACCTGCTTGGTGCCGCTCTGGCGGGCCAGCATCCGCCGCGCCAGCAGCAGGGCGTGTTGCATGTTGGTCCCGTAGGTGTAATCCCAGGAGACTTCCGGCAATTGTGATGCCTGCAGTTCCCGGGCCAGTTCGCCGAATCCGACCAGGCCCAGATAGTCCCTCGGGAACTGGGTCGTGATCAGCGAGTGCAAAGCCATGGCGACCTTCTTGGCCGCGAGGAAGTTGTCCCGCATCGGCATCGAAAGGGAGAGGTCGAGCGCCAGCACCGTAGATGTCGACGTGAGGCTCTCGGTCCGTTCGATCTCGAAATCGTCCGCGGACAACCGCACCGGTGTTCCGGCGCCTCGGCGCGCCACCGCGTTCCGGACCGTCCGCTCGATCGACAGGTTGAAAGGGTCGCCCCACTCGTAGGCCTTGGTCTCGTAGGTCCGCTCATGGCCGATGCCGACTCGATCCACGGGGTGGCGCCCCATGCGGTCCTTGATCAGTTTGGAAAAAAGGTCGGACAGCGCGTTCTGACCGATCTTCCTCAACCCTCGGGGGGTGAGTTCCAGCCGCCCCTCTTTGTGGTCGATCAGACCGGCATCAGCAAGCTGGCGGGCGAGCTTGGCGAGTTGTTCCAACGAGCGCGCCGCGTCGTCGCCGAGCAGTTCGGCGGCCCGCTCGATGTCCACCTCGGCCAGGGCGCCGGGGTTGGAGGCGGTGGACATCATCTGCTCGAGCTGGTCCATGTCCCCCAGCTGGTTCATGACCCCGGCTGCCTCGGCGAAGCCCAGCGGATCCGACCCGGAGAAGTTGTACTGACGGTCCCAGCCGGCTTGCGGGAAAGCCTGGCGCAGGTTGGCGCCGAGCCGGTCCACCTGCCAGCGCAGGTCCATGTCCTCCAGGAGCGATTCGGACAGCTGCTGCAGCTGGGCTCGCTGCTCAGGGCTCATGGAGTTGAGCAGTTGTTGCATGGCGGCCATTTGGCGGGCCATCAGCTCGAGCAACTCGTCAAGGTTCTCCGGGTTGCCGGGGAACATGTCCCCGTAGCGGTCCATGAACTCCTCGAACATGCGGTCGGTGTCACCGCCGGCGGCGCGGGTTTCCAGCATCTGATTGAGGTCGTTGAACATGTCTTTCATGCGCTGCATCGACTCGGGCGACACGTCCGACATGGACGACGACATCTGGTTGAAGTGGCTCTGCATGAGCTGAGAGCGGAGCTGCTCCATGAGCTCGTCGAAGGCCTCACGGGCCTCGCTGCTGGTCCACTCGTACTCCTGGAGGGTCTGCACCTGGCCAGCCAGATCGGGCGGCAACAGGTCCAAGGCCATACGCCGTTCCGCGGCCACCTCGTTGGTGATCTCGGCCCGGCGTTGGTCGCCCGACTCCTGGGCCTCGTTGACCAGATTCTCGATTCCGGCTCGTTCCTGGTCGACGATCTCCCTCAGGCGCTGGGCGATGTCCTCGTACGGCCCACCCAAGTCGTGCCGGTCGAGCATCTCCCGCCGACGCTGCCGGAGTCGCTCGAGGATCTCTCGCATACCGGCGACGCGCTCACCGTTGCGGTCCTGGAAACCCCGCTGCATAAGGCGCTGGAGGGCCTGGTTGAGGTCGCCGTGGTAGAGAAGCTCGTCCGTGAGTTCGCTGAAGATGTCGTCGGCGTCGAACTCGAAACCGACCTGGGTGCCATCCCACTTGGAGTACCGGAACCGGGCCATCGCCGCTCAGGCTAGGTCTTTCTCCGAAGCTTCCATATTCTGCGCCCTACCTCGCCCGGTAGGTGGCCCGGTTGCCGGCGGCGTCCTTGTTGAGCCGCTTGGCCAGGTGTAACCCCTCCAGGACGAACTCCGTGGCACTGGCGACCGCGGCAGGGGATTCCTCGCCCGCGATGCTGAGGACGAGTGCTTCGAGGGCGGGGAGCTGTCCGAGCGCCTCTACGAACCGGGCTGCCGGGATGTCGTCGCCGGCGTGTACCACCCGGTCGCCTTCGCCGTCGAAGTCACTTACTGCGTCGCGCAAGCGCTCGGAGGGCACGGTCGCTTTGAACACCGTCAGCACGGCCGCCTGGATCAGCCGCTCGACGACCTGGCCGTCGCGGCCCTCGTCGATGGTCTCGATCTCGACCTTCCCCGAGGTGGACGCGACCAGGGCGTCGAGGTCGCTGATGCGCGGGACGGCTTCGGGTTCGCGGAGGCGGAGGGCCCGGCGAACCGCGCTGGCGACCAGGGTCTCGTAGTTAGCCACGCTGAGGCGGACCGAGACACCCGAACGCTGATTGATGTGGGGGCTCTGGCGGGCCAGGTGCGAGATGGTGGCCACGATCTGGGCCATGTACGGCGGGACCTCGACCCGTACTCCGTTGCCGCTGAAAAGGACGGCTTCTTGGTCGACCACGGCGATCTCGGTGGCGACGTCGAGGGGATAGTGGGTCCGGATCTGGGCGCCGAAACGGTCCTTGAGAGGGGTGATGATCCGGCCCCGGTTGGTGTAGTCCTCGGGATTGGCCGAAGCGACCAGCAGCACGTCCAACGGCAGACGGATCTTGTAACCGCGGATCTGGACGTCACGTTCTTCGAGGACGTTGAGAAGGCCGACCTGGATTCGCTCGGCGAGATCAGGAAGCTCGTTGATAGCGAAGATGCCCCGGTTGGTGCGGGGTACCAGGCCGTAGTGGAGGGTCAACTCGTCCGAGAGATAGCGCCCTTCCGCCACTCGGATCGGGTCGACCTCCCCGATGAGGTCGGCGATCGAGGTGTCGGGGGTGGCGAGCTTCTCGCCGAAACGGAAGTCGCGATGCACCCACTCGACCGCCGTGTCGTCACCATGCTCGGCAACGAGGTCCCGGGCATATCGAGAAACCGGCCGGTAGGGATCGTCGAGGATCTCCGAACCGGCAATACAGGGGATCCACTCGTCGAGCAGTCCGGTAAGGCTGCGGATGATGCGGGTCTTGGCCTGCCCCCGCTCCCCGAGGAAGATCACGTCGTGGCCGGCGAGCAGTGCGTTCTCCAACTGCGGCAGGACGGTGTCCTCGTAGCCGACCACCCCGTCGACGATCGGCAGTCCGCCCGAGATACGCCGGGCCGCGTTGCGACGGACCTCTTCCTTGACAGGGATGGACTCCCAACCGGATGCTCGAAGCTGTCCCAAGGTCGTCGGGCGTGACGTCATGGGGGTCACGCTACCGCCGGTCCCCCGGCCTCGCGGATCGCCTTGTCCGTTCGCATATGACGCATTTGTCCGAGATTTGAGAAGAAAAAGTTGATTGGCCCCGTAAAAAAGTCGATTGCTACTGGCGTGAGGGTGGGCATATCCGATAAAAGTGTGCGTGGGGGCGACCGCCTTCTGGTCTCCCGTGTGCTGTGATTCGTCGTTCGGGCCGACAGTCAGAGGTGGTTATGAATTCGGTCGCTCTTCCCGCATCCGCAACAGCACCGACACTCAGCGCTGAAGGCGAGCTGATCCGTCTGGCGGCGCGAGGCGAAGCCGAGCCGTTTGCCGAGCTGTTCCGCCGTCACGGCCAGATGACCTGGCGCTTGGCGCAGGCCGTCGCCTTCGACCGTGATTCGGCCGTGGCCGCGGTGAGCAACGGCTTTGGCCGGGCGCTGCGAGGGGCGCGCCGGCACCAGCTTGACGGCGACGTGGGCTTCCGTGCGGTCCTGCTGTCGGCGGTGTACCGCTGTGCGATGGAAGACGCCCGAGACCGGGGGGCCAGTGGCGCGCCCCGTGTGGCCGTGGCGGCGCCCGCGCCCACCAGGGCCGGCAAAGCAGCCCGAGCCCGGTCCAAGAGCACCGACACCGTTGTCGTAGAAGCGGCTTTCCGCAGCCTCCCGGAGCGGTGGCGTGCTGCTCTCTGGTTGAGCGAGGTCGAATCCTTGACCACCGACCGGGTAGCGCCGATCCTGGGCGTGTCGGCCGCCGTCGCCACCCAGCTCCAAGCGCGGGGCGCGCGGGCGCTCGCCGGCCGGTTCTTGCAGGCCCACCGGCCAGTGCCCGATCACCTCGGTCCGGCCCTGCGCCTGATCGGCTTGGCGATGCCCGCCAACCTGGCTGAAGAGGTTGCGCTGCGCTGGAAGAGCGCGTCGAGTGACCCCGCCGCCCGCTTCGCCCCCATCACCAGTTGGCTCGGGGAACGGGCGGTACGTCCCTTGTGGGTCTCCGCCGGAGCCTTGCTCGGCTTGGGCCTTATCGGCCTCGGACTGGTGGGCCAGCATTCGACGGTGTCGACCGGCCCAGCCACCGTGGCCACTTCGCCCGCGACCGGGACTGTCCCAGGGGTCAATTCCCAGTCCGGGTTCGGTCCGCTGGGTGGTACCACGTTCGGGGGCGGAGGTGCTCCGACCAACGCCTTCGCCACCGCGGCCACGGCCACGGCCACGACAGCTGCCCCTGCCGCCGCGGCGGCGGGTGCACCGAGTGCCGTGGCGACGCCGGCGAGTGGGACCGGCACCCCGGCCACGAGCGGGACCGGCACCCCGACGACGGCGCCGAGCGGCACGCCGGCGTCGAGCCAACCGGCGAGCGGGAGCAGCACCACGACGCCGCCGGCGACGAGTAGCACGGCACCGGCGTCGAAGGTCGTGGTCAATGCCGCGCCGGTCGCGACAGTGACCCAGTCCGCCGGCTCGACGACCGTCGGTCTCCTGCCGACCACCAGCGGCACCAGCACCGTGTCAGCGACCGTCGGCTGCAGTTCCGGCGTGGGGCTGACTATCGGTACCCTCCAGGTCGGTTGCGCATCGCCCGCGGCCACGACGCCCGCGAAGAGCACCCCGGCCTCAACGGCCGTCAACACCGTGGTGAGCGGTCTGACCAACGCCATCTCCAAGCTGTAAATCTCCGCCGGCGAACCGGGTGGGTTGGCCGGGTGATTACGTGGGGTGATACGCGGCCCGGAAACCAAAGACCGTTCTGGCTCGTCTTGCCGATTCGCCACTGCAGCGGTCCGACTACCCTGCGCCCGAATGGACCTGGGAGGGGAGTGGCTGGCCGCACCGTCAGATGACGACCTGCGCCGCCTGTTCGCCAACGCCGACCTCGACGACAGCGACTGGGACACGATCGTCATCCCAGGGCAGTGGCGTTCTCACCCCGCCTTTGCCGAATCCGACGGCCCGCTCCTGTACCGCCGTCGCTTTACCGCGCCGCGACCGCCGTCGGGGCGGCGAAAGTTCCTGACGTTTGAGGGCATCTTCTACCAGGGCGACGTCTGGCTTGACGGCGAGTACCTCGGCGACACGGAGGGGTACTTCTTCCCTCACACCTTCGAGGTGACAGCCGCCCTGGCGGCCCGCGACGAGCATCTCCTGGCGGTCGAGGTCGCCTGCCCACGCCCATCCGATCTCACCGCCAAGCGCAATCTCACCGGGATCTTCCAACATTGGGACTGCATCGACCCGGCTTGGAACCCGGGCGGGATCTGGGCGCCGGTTCGAGTCGAAGAAACCGGGCCGGTGCGCATACGTTCACTCAAGGTTCTCTGCCCGGATGCAACCCACGATGCGGCCACCCTTGACCTCGAGGCCGAGTTGGACACCGTGGAGTCCCGAACCGTCTTGGTTCGGACCGCCGCCCGCCAGGAGGGCGGGCCAGCCGTCGCCGCCGAGCACACGGAGGAGCACACCCTGGCCGCCGGCGTAAACCTGGTGCGGTGGCGGCTGACCGTCGAACGTCCGGAGTTGTGGTGGCCCCACGCCCTCGGCGCGCAACCCCTCTACGAGGTCGATGTGGCCGTCGGCATTCCGGCCGGCGGAACAGCCGGGCCCGGCTCGGCCCCACCACCCGAGCTGCCTGCCGGCGAGATCAGCGATCGGCGCCTGCTGACGACGGGCTTGCGCCAGATCCGGGTCCACGACTTCGTCGCCACCGTCAACGGAGAACGCCTGTTCCTGAAGGGCGCCAACGCCGGCCCGACCCGCCGCGCCCTGGCCGAAGCCACCCCCGACGAGTTGGCCGGCGACGTCACCCTGGCCCGAGAGGCCGGCCTCGATTTGCTGCGCGTCCACGCCCACATCACCCGCCGGGAGTTCTACGAGGCGGCCGACCGCCAAGGCATGCTCATCTGGCAGGACATGCCGCTGCAATGGGCGTACGGCCAGGTCCGCCGCCAGGCGGTCCGCCAGGCCCGGCGGGCCGTGTCCCTCCTCGGCCATCACCCGTCCGTGGCGCTGTGGTGCGGTCACAACGAACCGTTCGCTCTGGAACTGACCCCTGGCACCGCCTTGGCCCCCAAGACGGTCGTCCGCCTGGTGGCCGGGCAGTTGCTGCCGAGCTGGAACAAGACCGCGCTCGACCGCTCCATCCGCCGGGCCCTGGAGCGGGCCGACGGCTCACGGGAAGTGGTTGCCCACTCCGGCATCCTGCCTCACCCCGCCTGGGGCACCGACAGCCACCTGTATTTCGGGTGGTACCACGGCCACGAGGAGGACCTCCCCGCTACCCTGGCGCGCTTTCCCGTCCTGGCCCGGTTCGTGAGCGAGTTCGGGGCTCAGGCCGTTCCGCAAGCGGCCGAGTTCATGGGGCCGGAGCGCTGGCCGGACCTGGACTGGGACCACCTCGAAGCGCATCACGCCTTACAGCGGGCCATCTTCGAGCAACGGGTGCCCCCGGGCCAGTCGGCGACGTTCGAGGCCTGGCGGGCTGCTACTCAGGCCTACCAGGCCAACCTGTTGCGACATCACATCGAGACGCTGCGCCGGCTCAAGTACCACCCCACCGGCGGGTTCTGTCTCTTCCTGCTGGCCGATGCCCAACCGGCCGTGAGTTGGTCCATCCTTGACCACGAGCGCCAACCGAAGGCCGGCTACCGGGCCGTAACGGACGCCTGCGCTCCGGTGATCGTCACCGCGGGCCGGCCTGACGCCACCTACCGGCCCGGCGACCGGTTGTCCCTTGACGTGCACGCTGTCAGCGATCTGCGGCGGTCGCTGGAAGGGGCGGTGGCCCGGGCCGTTCTGCGCTGGCCGGGCGGGGAGAAGGCCTGGCGGTACCGGGGGGACGTGCCGGCGGACAGTTGCGTACGAATCGGTCGCATCGACCACGTCCTGCCCGCCACGGCCGCGCCCGGACCGCTGACTCTCGACCTCAGCCTGCAGTGGGACGGCGGCCGGGTCAAGAACTCCTACCTGAGTGCCGTCGCGTCGAACCGGGTGTCATGAGCATTCCGGAAAAAGACGAAGTTCCTGCGCCCCGCCGGCGCCTCCGAGCGACACCAGGGATGGCGGCCATCACCCGGAAGGGAGGAGGTGGCAGGCGCCGAGGCGAATCCCCCGTACATCCCATGAACGACCGAGCCACTCCGACCCCGTCTCCTCCTCCCCGCAAGCCGTCCCGCGGCCGATACCAGCCGCTCCACTCCATCCGAGTCGTCGAGCGGCAGGAGGAGACGCCGGTCTTCGAGATTGACGAGGAGGAGCGGCTCGAGGAGATGGCCACAGTCGGTCGCGGTCCTCGCCGGCTGGCCGCGGCGGCCCGGCTGGCTGCCAAGACCCGCCGAGCCGTCCGCCAGACGCGTCGGGCCGCGCTCGATCCCTTGCCGGCGGCCCAGCCTGACTCCGGCTCCCAGTCCGCGCCCATCGCCAAGTCCCGGGCCGCCAAGCCGCCGGCCGCCAAGCCCACCGCCGCCGAGCCCACCGCCGTCAGACCCGCGGCCCGGCCCGCCAAGCCCACTACCGTCGAGCCCACCGCCGTCAGACCTGCGGCCCGGCCCGCCAAGCCCACTACCGTCGAGCCCACCGCAGCCAGACCT
>PMHH01000163.1:0-10023 GCA_003156595.1 Acidimicrobiaceae bacterium | reverse complement strand
GGCGCCGGCGCCGGCCCCCCCGGCCGAACCACGCCTACAGCTGCCGGCCGCCTCTCAGGAGACACGGGCGCTGACGCCCGCCCGGCTGCGCCGGCTCCGCTCCGCCAACCAGGCTCGCGTGCTCAACGCCCCGGTAGACCCGGTCCAGGTGGTCGCCGACGAGCAAGCGTGGAACCGATGGGTAAGTGCCGAGGTTGCGCTCGGACAGCACGACGGTATGGCTAGGCTGGACGAGGAGCGCCGGTCGTCGATGCAGCTCGCTCGCCGGCCGGTACAACGTCCAGCCGCGGCGGCCAAGCAGTGGCGGCAACGGGCGAGCGCCGCTCTGGACCGCCTAGCCGAGCGGGAGGTCGAGCGAGGTNNCCTCGAGCGGGCGATCGTCCCCCGGATCTTCGAGGCCCGGGGGCGACCAGGACGGCGGGACTCCGACTCCAAGCCCTCCTGAGGTCCGTTCTACCTGAGGGGTCCTACCTTAGGGGTCCGTTCGACGACTTCGCACCGACGATTGGTTTGTCGGGATCGACAACCGGTCGCACTCGGGCACCGAAATATCCAACCGCGCTGGGACCGATCCCCTCGCCGCGATGAACCGGGTTNNGCGGCGGATGGGCTCAGAAAACCCTGGCGCTGGCGTCCGAGATGATCAGGTCGGTGCCGGCAGGATTCCCACTGACCGACACGGACAGCACCAGCTCGATCATGCGGACCTCGATGCCGTGCGGCGAAACGATGACCCGATTCAGCCAAAGCGTCCCAACGCCGGGGATCGACAGCTCAGTGTTGGGTGCCACGTCGTCATTGATAAGGGGAAAGCCCGCCACGGACAGACCGACGAACTGCGAACCCGTCTCGCTGACTGTGGTGATCCCGTTGGCCAACGTCGCCGAAGCGGTCGCAGTGACGGTGGTGGCCGACACCAGGCTGCCGAGTACTCCGGGTAGGAGGTTGACGCCCTGGATGGTGTCAGAGGTGGTGGCTTGTGGGCCGGCCGGGAGGGCGTCCCCCTCATCGGAGGATGAGATGGTGGCCGTGCTGACCAGAGGCGTGGTGATACCGAGGGTCGTGTTGGTGTCCGTGACGCCGTCGGTACCTAGACAAGGTAGGTAGGCAGGTGCAACCCGGCCCAGCGCCACGACCCCGGTTCCCGTCAACGAGGCACCGAACGCGATACCGCCCATCTCTCCGGTCGTGGGACCGAGGAGCGCGCTGTGGGCATGCCCGATGACGATCTTGGTACCGAGCCCCAGCCCAGTTGAGGCCACCGTCACAGTGAGATCGATGGCGTTGACGGTGAGTGACGTCGGCGTCGCGGTCTGTTGGTTCAAGATGAGGCTGCCGACACCCGGCACGGCGATCTTGGTGTTCGGGGGCGGATCCGCCGCCAGCGTCTGACTGCCAATGGTCAACCCGACCAGGGTCGCTCCGCCGGCGTTAGAGAAGACCCCTCCCGCGAATGTGGTTTGCGCGGTCGCGCTGATGGCTGTCGCCGAGATGATGCCTCCGGCGAGGCTTGCTCCTGAGATGGTGGAACTCGCGGACGCGGTGGGATTCCCGTCGACTGAGTCCGACGACACTACGTTCGAAATGGTGCCGGATGTCACCCCGGGCAGGGTGAGGCCCACGGCGGTGTCGGAGCGGGTGACCCCGGACGCCATGGTGCAGCCGAGTGCGATGTCGGCGGTGGGCCCGGACGTGAGCACCTTGCCGACGTTGACAGTGGTGCCGAAGGCGTTGGCGGCGTAGGCGAGGGCTGGCGTCACGGCCGGCGTTGGCGCCACGGCCGGAACGTTGGACGCCGCGCCGGCCAGTTGCGAAGCAACCGGCACGATCGACAGCATGAACGCGGCGCCGACGGCAAGCCCCGCTATCTTTCGGACATGACCAGCAACAAACATCCGGGCCCCTTTACTTAGTTGTCTGCGNNCGGCGAAACCCGAGCAGATCGGCTGGAGGTACTCAATAACGGGATCATTACCGTAATTCCGGTCAATTGTCATATAAATTGCCAAAAAGGTCAATTTACAGATTGGTGTCCTGAGTGGATGGGGCGTCGACCCTCTCACGGGGGCGGCGTCGGCGTGGTTCTACCCCGCTGCCGCTGGTAGAACCAGGTATCTGATGGCTCGCTTCCTGTCTCCCGACTGGTTCGACGAAATCGTGCGTGGGACCCAACCAGTCTGCGACGCGCCCGGGACCGACGACTGCGACCTGGTGCTCGAACAGGTGGTGCGCGACACCCCGGACGGCGAGGTTCGTTACCGGGTGGTGGTGACCTCGGGGCGCGCCTACATCGAGCGGCCTTCTTCCGGGGGGGCCGGCACCGAGTCTGGCACCCTCCCACCGGACCTCCGGATCACGTGCGACTGGGCTACGGCTGGCGCCATGGCGCAGGGGCTACTGTCCGCCCAGGCGGCACTCCTGGAGGGCCGCCTGCGGGTCAAAGGCGACTTGGCCCGCCTCTCCGGTCGGGCCGCCGACCTGGCCGGACTCGACCCGGTGCCGGATGCGGTCCGGCGCCAGACCACCTATTGAGAGACCGGACACTCATGATCCCGCCGCGAGCTCGCGAGGCCACGTGGCGAGAGCTGCTGGCCCATCCTGACGTCGTCGAGCGGTCGATGCGAGGGGGCCCGGTCGGCCTGATGGCGTTTCACGGCGGCCTCGAAGGCGGGACCTTGGAGATAGCCGAAGCGGCCGCCGAGGCGTCCGGGGCCTCGCTTTACACCGTCGCCCAACCGCCGGATCTGCGCTGGCACGTCCCCTCCAAAACCGTCGACCCGGCGGGCTCGCCGGCCCTGGCCGCCTGGCTATCCCACGTCGTCGTCGCCATCGCTCTGCACGGCTACGGCCGCATCACCCGACCGCGCCAGGTGCTCGTCGGTGGGACAAACCGTGAGCTGGGCGCCCTCCTCGCGGGCACGCTGACGGCTCGCCTCACCGGGTTCGACGTCATCAGCGACCTGGCCGCCATCCCGGCGGAGTTGCGCGGCCTCCACCCCGACAACCCGGTCAACCGTACGGCCGCCGGCGGGGTCCAGTTGGAACTGCCGCCATCGGCACGAGGTACCAGCCGGCGCCGTCCGGATCCGACTTGGGGGCCTGGTGGCGCCCCGGCCCGAGTAGTGGACGCGCTCGTCGACGCCATACGGGAGTGGGGCGTTGCCAGCTGAGCGCTAACTAGCAAAGTCGGCGGTCCGCTGGTGCAATCTGCTCGTCGGGCCGCTAGCCTCGTCCGACACGCCATCGGGGAGGTACGACACGTGACGCTGCAGGACGTGATCGACGACCAGTTCCTGGCTCGTTACCGAGCCCTTCTCGACGCCGAGGACGCCGCGTTCGACGAACTGGAACACGCGTTCGAGGACGGGGACCGGGCCCATTTCGACCTGGATCTCGCCGCCTGGCGCAAGGCCGTCGAGAAGAAGCTCAACTACCTGCACCGTTTGGGCGTGGTGTTGCCCCCCACTATCAGCTGCTGATCTCCTGATCCGCCGGCCGGCGGGCCTGCCGAGTCAGATGGGTCCCCTCGGCGTCGGCCGCGTCGCCGTCGATGTCGNNGCCGGGTCAGGCGCCGGCCAAGCCATGACCGGAGCCCGCACGGTGAGCAGCACGTCTGTCCCGGGCGCGGGGGCGCCAGGGCCGGTCACCCGCACCAGCAACGGCTCACGATCGGCGAGCCCGGTGGCCACCACCCGCAATACCGCGTCGTGACCGAAGAAGGCCCGGTCGATCACCCGGGCGGGGATACCACCGCCGGAGGGGACGGCGGTGAGGGTGGTCCAGACCTCGAACTGTTCGGGCCGGACCAGCACCACGGCAGCTGCCCCCGGCCCGGGCCAAGAGGCGACGATGCCATCTTGGAGGACCAGTCGCCCGAGCGGCGTGGCCGCCACCCCGCCCTCGATGGTGCCCGCGAGTAGGTTGGCCTCGCCGAGGAAGCCGGCCAGGTTGGCATCGACCGGTGAACGGTAGAGCTCCTCCGGCCCCGAGTCGGCGACGATGCGCCCGTCTCGGAGCACGGCCACCCGGTCGGCCATCGAGAGNNCGAGCGCGCCGAAGGGCTCATCGAGGAGCAGCACTTCGGGCTTGTGCGCGAGCGCACGCGCCACCGCGACGCGCTGCTGCTGGCCGCCCGAGAGCTGGTGGGGGTAGCGCCGCTCGAGCCCGGCCAGTCCGACGGCGTCGAGCAGGGCCGCGACGTGGTGGCGCCCGGCCTTCCTGCGCAGCCCGAACGCCACGTTCGCCGAGACTCTCAGATGAGGAAAAAGGGCGCCGTCCTGTGGCACGTACCCGATCCTTCTCCGCTCCGGCCGGAGCGTGGTACGGCCGTCGTCGAACACAGTGGCACCCAGGCGGACAACACCAGACTCGATCCGCTCGAAGCCGGCGATGACCCGCAGAAGCGTGGTCTTTCCACTTCCTGACGCCCCGAGCACCGCGGTAAAGGACCCGCCCTCCACCTGGAGGTCCACCCCGTCCAGGACCGGCTCGCGGGCGTAGCGCTGATGGACGCCGGAGAGCTCCAGTGCGTTCACCATGTGCTCAGGGTAGCTTGACAGATCTTGTTAGGTCCACCTTAAATGATTAGAATTAGGGTTGCCTAAGAAACGAGGACTGGGGTGGTCGATGAAACGACAGGAAACGTGAGGCGACCCCTGCTCCACCGAGCCCCCGGACTCGCCGCGTTGGCGCTGGGCGCGGCCCTGCTCGCCGGCTGCGGCTCGTCGGGATCCCATCCGTCCAGTTCGGCTGTCCAGCAGGTCTGCCAGGAGGTGAGCGCGGTGTTAAGCGACGGCCCGGACCCGGGAGCCGACCCGGTCGGCTACGCCGAAGCCCAGATCGTTCCCCTGCAGCAGGTCCACACCGCCGACGCCCACCTCCAGACCGCCATCGACGATCTGGCCTCCGCTTATCAGCACTTCTATCGTACCAACGGAGCCCACGCCGCCCAGCTGGTCGTCAACCAGGCCAGCAACCAGGTCAACGCCATCTGCCCGGGTGCGGCGTCATGAGACGGTGGAGCGCGGTCCTGGCTGCGTCCGCGCTGGCCGCCAGCCTGCTCGCCGGTTGCGGCGACGGCTCGGGGTCGGGCCTGTCGATCACGCTGTACAACGGCCAGCACGAGCAGACCACCGACTCCCTGGTCGCCGGGTTCGAGAAGGCGACGGGGATCACCGTCAATGTGCGCAACGACGACGAGGACACCCTGGCCGACGAGATCGTCACCGAGCGTTCGCACTCACCGGCCGATGTCATCTACGCCGAGAACTCCCCCGCCCTCGAGTACCTCCAGGGCAAGGGCCTGCTGGCGGCCGTGGACCCGTCGACGCTGGCCGACACTCCGAGCCAGTATGACTCGCCGCAGGGCGACTGGGTCGGGGTCTCGGCCCGGGTGAGCGTGCTCATCTACAACCCCAGCCTGATCTCCGAGAGCCAGCTGCCGACCTCGGTCCTGCAGTTGGCTGATCCGCAGTACCACGGCAAGCTGGCGTTCGCGGCAGGCGAGACCGACTTCCAGCCCATCGTCACGTCTGTGGTGCGCACCTACGGCCAGACCGAGGCGGTCAAATGGCTGGAGGGGATAAAAGCCAACGCCGGCAGCCATGTCTACCCCGACAACGAGACCATCGCCGACAACGTCAACCGCGGTCTGGTCGCCTTCGGCGTCGTCAACCAGTACTACTGGTACCGGATGCGATCCGAGATCACCGCGTCCAACATGCACTCGGACATCACCTACTTCGCCCCTCGCGACCCCGGCTACGTCATCGACGTGTCGGGCGCCGCGATCCTGAAGGCCAGCAAGCACCAAGCCGCCGCCCAACGATTCCTGGCCTTCCTGGTGTCCCGGGCGGGCCAGGAGATCATTGCCAACTCGACGCTCAGCTACGAGTATCCGATTGCCTCGGGGGTGACCACCGCCCAGCCGGAGACCCCATTCGACCAGCTGCAGCCGAACTCGATCACCATCGCCCAGCTCGGGGACGGGTCGACCGCCATCGCCCTGCTGCAACAGGCCGGACTCTTGTGATCACATGACCATCACCACCACGGCCTCGCAGCAGTCGCCGGCGGTCGGGCCCGAGCGGCTCCCGGGCCGGCGCAGCCGACCGCCGTGGGTCCTGCTCGCCGCCAGCGCGGTGGTGGCGGTCGTGCTGCTGGCGCCGCTCGTCTTCTTGCTGATCGAAGCCCACGGGGCGGGTATCGAGACCGTCAGGCACCTCATCTGGCGGCCCCTGACCGCCACGTTGTTGTGGAACACGGTCCAGTTGACGGTGGTGGTGACCGCCCTGTGCGCCGTGATCGGCACGTTGGCGGCGTGGTGTGTGGAGCGCACCGACCTGCCGGGCCGTCACATCTGGGCTGTCCTGGTGGTGGTTCCTTTCGCCATCCCGGACTTCGTGGTGAGCTTCGGGTGGGCGTCCCTGAGCACTTGGGTCCAGGGATTTCGGGGGGCGGTCCTCGTCACGACCCTCGCCGTCTACCCGTTGGTGTACCTACCGGTGGCGGCCAGCCTCCGCGGCGCGGACCCCGGCCAGGAGGAGGTCGCGCGCAGCCTCGGACTGGGCCGGATCCGGACCTTCGGGCGGGTGACCCTCCGCCAGGCTCGGGGCGCCATCCTGGGCGGCTGCGTCCTGGTGGCCCTGGTGATCCTCGCCGAGTACGGCGCCTTCGAGATCCTCGGCTACCGCACGTTTACCACGGAGATCTTCACGGAGTTCCAGGACTCGTTCAATGTGGCCGCCGCCTGCGCCCTGTCACTCGTGCTGGTCGTGTTCGGCTTGGTCGTGCTCGGCGGCGACGCCGCCGCCCGGGGCCGCAGCCGGGTGGTGCGGACCGGTCCGATGGCCCAGCGGGCCAACCAACGGCATCGTCTGGGCCGGGCCACGATCCCCGTCCTGCTTGGCTTCGCCGCCCTGGTCGGCCTGGCCCTGGGCGTGCCGATCGGTTCCAGCGTGTACTGGATGTTCGAGGGAGGTGCCCACGCCCTGTCCGGCGTCTCCGTCGTCGACGCCGGCTGGCACACCGCCCTCTACAGCGCGGTCGCGGCCGCCCTCGCCACCGGGCTGGCCCTCCCTGTCGCCCTGCTCGCGGTGCGTCACGGCAGTCGGGTCGGGCGGATCCTCGAACGCAGCACCTATCTGGTCCTGGCGATGCCGGGCGTGATGATCGCGTTCGCGCTCAGCTACTTCCTCGAGCGTTACGCCAACTCGTTTGCCTACCAGACTGCGCCGGTGCTGATCGCGGCGTACGCCATCTTGTTCTTCCCGCTGGCCCTCGTGGGGGTGCGGGCCTCGGTGGCCTACGCCCCGATCCGCTTGGAGGAGGTGGCCCGCTCATTGGGACAGGGTCGCCTGGCCGTCTTCGCTCGGGTGACGTTGCCGCTCGTCGGCCCGGGGCTGGCCGCGGCGTTCTGTCTCGTCTTCCTCGCCGGCGTCACCGAGCTGACGGCCACTCTCATCCTGGTGCCAACCGGTGTCCAGACGCTCGCCACGCAGTTCTGGTCCTACGAGCAGAACCTTTCCTACGGTCAGGCTGCCCCCTTTGCCCTGGTCATGATTTTGGTGGCAGCCGGTCCGAGTTACGTGCTGAGCCGTTACTTCGATCGGCTGCCGTCCCGGGCGGGCCGGCCGACATAGGGCACCCGGCTCAGCCGATCAGACCCAACTCCTTTACCGCGTCGCGCTCCTCGCCGAGCTCGGCCACCGACGCGTCGATACGGCTCCGCGAGAACTCCTCCAGGTCCAGTCCCGGCACGATCTGGTAGCGCCCACCCGAGGTGGAGACCGGGAACGACGAGATCAGCCCTTCGGGAACCCCGTAGGAGCCGTCCGAGGGGATGCCCATCGAGACCCAGTCGCCGGCGCTGGTGCCGAGGACCCAGTCGTGGACGTGGTCGATGGCGGCGCTGGCCGCCGACGCCGCACTCGACGCCCCCCGGGCCTCGATGATCGCCGCCCCGCGCTGCTGCACGGCCGGGATGAACTCCTTCTCCACCCAGGCGTCGTCGCCGATGACCTCCGCCGCCGGCTGGCTGCCGATGCGGGCCCGGTACACGTCGGGGTACTGGGTGGCCGAGTGGTTGCCCCAGATGGTCATGTTGGTCACGTCCGGGACCGGCCGGCCCGACTTGGCGGCCAGCTGGGCTTTGGCCCGGTTCTGATCGAGGCGGGTCATGGCGGTAAAGCGTTCCGGGGCGATGTTCGGGGCGTTGTGCATGGCGATGAGGGCGTTGGTGTTGGCGGGGTTGCCGACCACCAGCACCCTGATGTCGGGCGCGGCGCTGTCGGAGAGCGCCTGGCCCTGCACGGTAAAGATGGCGCCGTTGGCCTCGAGGAGGTCCTTGCGCTCCATGCCCTTGCTACGCGGCCGGGCCCCGACCAACAACGCCACGTTGGCGTCGCCGAAGGCCACCTGGGCGTCGTCGCTCGTCACCACCCCGGCGAGCAGCGGGAAGGCGCAGTCGTCCAACTCCATCACCACGCCCTGCAACGCCCCCAGGGCCGGGGTGATCTCGAGCAACTGCAGGATCACCGGCTGGTCCGGACCGAGCAGGGCCCCGCTAGCGATCCGGAACAGCAGGCTGTAGCCGATCTGGCCGGCGGCACCGGTCACAGCGACACGTACGGGCGAAGCGGTCATCGTGGTTAGAGCCTCCGAGAGGGACAGCCGGTGAGGGGCGCTAACGACGTTAGTGCGCAACGCAAAACAACTTCAG
Organism: Acidimicrobiaceae bacterium; assembly: GCA_003156595.1. Classification (GTDB taxonomy): domain Bacteria; phylum Actinomycetota; class Acidimicrobiia; order Acidimicrobiales; family Palsa-688; genus PALSA-693. The sequence goes on along the minus strand of PMHH01000163.1, from coordinate 1,304 downwards.
CGCAAGGGGCGCACACCGACCGCGTGACCACTGCCGCCCCCTTGGGCGGCGGTAGGGTCCCCAGCCACTTATGCAACGACGCCACCCAGGGTCGCGACGCGGGCCGGCGGGAGTGGTCCTGTTCGCGGTGGTCGCATTGGTCGCCACGGCTTGCGGGAGTTCCTCGAGCCCCAGCCCGGGAATCACCAAGACGTCCATTCTCATCGGCGCCACCGTCCCCCTGACCGGCCCCGCGGCCCCGGGCTACAGCCAGATCGCGCCGGCGACCAACGCCGTCTTCAAGTGGGCGAACGCGCACGGCGGCGTCGACGGACGGATGATCGACTACGACTACCTCGACGATGGCTACGACCCGTCGGTCACGGTGACCCAGACCCGGCAACTGGTGTCGCTGGACAAGATCTTCGCCGAAGTCGGCAGCGTCGGGACCTCCACTCAGGGCGCGGTCCAGTCCTTCCTCGAGCAGCAGAAAGTCCCGCAGGTGTTCGTGGCGTCCGGCTGCGTCTGCTGGAACGACCCCACGGACCCCGAGAGCTTCGGGTGGCAGCCCAACTATGAGGTCGAGGGCAAGATCCTCGGGAATTACCTCAAGGACAACTTCGGCACCGAGAAGGTCGGCTACCTGTACCAAGACGACGCCTTCGGGCTGGGTCTGGTCTCCGGCCTCGACCAGGAACTGCCGGGCTCGCAAGTGGTGAGCCGCCAGCCGTACGACGCCGCCGCCCTGTCCGGCGCCCTGTCCGGCCCTCTGCACGATCAGGTCGCCGCCCTCAAGGCGGCCAGGGCCAAGGTCGTGGTCCTGGCCACCATCCCGGCCGCCACCGCCCTGACCCTGCTGGCCGCGGCGGCCATCGGCTATGCGCCCCAATGGGTGTGCTCGAGCGACGGCGTCGACCCGTCGACGGTCGGGGCGTTGCTGTCGTCCTACTCCAAGGGCAAGGCGGGTGACGGCCTTCTCAACGGCATGATCAGCGACGCCTACCTACCGCCCGAATCCGACACGGCCAACCCCTGGATTCCGGTGACCGAGAAACTGCTGCACGACTACGACGAGGACGCGCAGCTCAACGGCAACACCGAATACGGAGTGGCGCTCGGCTATACGTTCCTCCAAGCCCTCCAGGCCGCCGGCCCGAACCTCACCCGGGCCTCACTTCTCAACGCCATCACCACGGACGGGTCGTCCTTCGTCACGCCCGGCCTGGTGCCACTGACCTACTCCCCCTCCGACCACTACGGCTATTCGGGTGCGCAGGTGGTCCAGATCGAGAACGGAAGGTTCTTGACGCTCAGCCCGGTGTACA
>PMHH01000132.1:13092-29841 GCA_003156595.1 Acidimicrobiaceae bacterium | reverse complement strand
GGATACCGAAGTTTACGTCAACGGCAACCCCCTCAACCTCAACGACCCCACCGGCCACAGCGTCTCCTGTCTCGGCGAATGCACCAACGAACAGCAGCAAGTCATCGGCGGAATTGCAGTGAAACAGGTACAAGCTCAGTTAGGGCCACACCCGGCCCTAGCCTCGAACAACCAGACGACTTCAACACTCAATATGAGTTCCGTCACGCCGCCATCACCGCTGGCGGTGAGCCAACTCCAGCAGGCTGTGACTCCTTGTGTAGCGGAGGGAGGCGATGGTGGTTTTGACTTTAGCAACCTCGGTTTTGCCGGTTGCGTCGACGCGAACCTCAGCGAGGAAGGCCTCTATGCTTGGAACAATCCAGCTGCCCAAAACGGTGGGGTGATCCGTTTGCCGAGCGGCCTAGTCTTAGACATCAACCCCAACAATTCATATCTGCCCACGGTGCTGAACACCAACCTGTGGATCGACTCGAGCGGCAAAGTCCACCCAGTCGTCGGCACCATCGGTCAGCAAACAAACCAATGCGAGGGACCCAGCGGAGCGATCTGTCCCGTCACTAGCTATCAGGTTCTCAAGAACGGCTCCGCCGTGCGCGTCTACGGTTGGGAGTACGACGGCGGAAGTTCTGGGGCATGCGGTGGCGCCGGCGCGGGAATCTCGATCGGGGTGAAGTTCGGTATCGGAGTCGGCTACAGCGCGGCAAGGTTCAGCTGTCTGCGGGACCCCAGTTTGGTTTCAACGTGGGCAGCGTGAGCTTGACGAGCTACCCGAATGCCCAGTCTCTCAGTGGATACTTCTCGGCCGGCTGCGGCGTAGCCGCCGGTAGCGGTTTCACGTATAACCATAACTTGACTGGCTGGGAGGCTTCGGAGACTTACTCGGAGGGACTGCAAGCAGGCGGCGGCTGCAATGTCAACTTCTCGTTCACACCCTGAGTGTCCAACGAACTAACCTATGACGATCTGACCCCTCACGACGTATCCTTACCGTGGAAACCCACAGCGTAACGAAGCCACCGGCTGCGCCGCCAAATGTAACGCCGCTTTGCAGTAGGTTTGCTTTGTCCTCGCCAAGATCGCCGAGAAATGTGGCTTCAAGGTTCTGGAAATGGCTTGTTGACCAGCAGATAGGCGATTCGCTCTTTGTCTACGCTCAGTTACGAGTGCAGTTCGCTATGTTCGCTGTATTCGGCCTCCCAGGAGCGTTGATCGGCGTACTCGTTGCTGTGGCGGCACACAAATCCATCGGTGCTTCGATTGGCTTCGGATTCTTTTCCGGAATGGGAATTGGGATAGTTATTGGATATGCGGCCCTACTTGTCGGGCGGAGGAGGTGAGCCGAGCGATGAGTTCGAAGTTTCCGAGCAGTTCGGCAAAGCAGCCTCTAGGGGGGTGCTTTTTTGGTCATCGGCGACTCCTGTTAATGTCCATCGTGAATGTAATAGCGTCGGTCTCCCTTCTGAGTGCCTGCGGTACAGGACACCACGCTCGAGGCACGGCGACTGGGACGACGATCAGCGGTGGCCCATCAGCATCGTGTCTTCAGGACATCGGAGACGTCATCGACACTTTGGGGGTTCCAAGTGCGGAGAACGCCGCCGTGAACGGTAGCCATATTGCCGTCGTCAACCTGAGCAGAGTCGTCGCAGCCACCGGACCCATCGAGGCACATCCGGACGGAGCAGCGATCGCACAACAACAGCTCGACCGCCAAGAAGCGGAATGGCTGCAACTTCCTGAGACTTTGTGCGAGCACTCAGAAACAGGGTTTGTTTCCTGTGTAACCAATGTCAATCAGGCCATGATCCGCGTGGACGGGCAAGCAACGACCCAGGCCCAGTACGTCTACCGGAGGCAGGTCGGAGAGTACCCGGGATCACCAGTACCGCAGGTCCGATCTGCAACGACATCAAGCGCAGCGTATGTCTACGCGGACACACTGCTCGGGATGAGCGCACGCACTCTCGCGGCACTTCAGCGATGTGCATGACTTCTTGATACTCGGTCCTTATTGCGCGGTGCCCGACTTGGAGAAGCTGGAGCCCTAACCCGCCGTCTGCTCGCTCTTCTCGACTCCTTGTCAAGAAACGCGGCCGTGACTGGCAAACTCACCCGTCGGCGACCGCCACCATTTCGCTCCATCTGCCCGCTGAGCGCATGCTGGTCGGGTGATCAGAGGCACGACAAAGGCATGAGTAACCGCGAGCCCCTAGCGCTCGCTTGGCCCGTTTCGCCGCAGCCGGAGTTGTGAACCCCTTCGGTGTAGGTTTCCTCGGGTATGCCGACCCCCATCGCCTACAACGGCTCGGCTACACCGGCCGAACCGAAGATTCGGCGTTCACCCCAGTGGACCACCGGCACGCTTTTTAGTGTCACCGTTGGCGTAGCCGGCGGGGCCACCTACAGCACCGGAACCGCAATTGTAGTGACCAGCGGATTCGTGGTCGCGGCAAGACGCTGAAAGACCATTAAAACAGGCTGTAAACCTGGGCCGTTTGTCGTGTCTAGTTTTGTCTAGGTGTCACCGTTGTTGGCTTCCTCCTAACTCACTCGGTCGTGCGACCCGTGGGCAGTGAGGAGGTGACATCGGGGGGTGACGACCAGCGGTTCGAACGGATGACCACCACATCGAATGCGTAGGTCTCGGAACTGGTGTTCGTAGTGTTGGGATACGATTCTGAATCCAAGCGGTGACAGAGGGGGGTCCCGCTGGGCCCGCGTGGGGGGTCGCTGGGCCTGCGTGGCGCTGCGACCCGTGTCTAGTTTTTTGTCAGCAACTGCGCAAAACTAGACACGACCAGGTCGGACGAACAACCGGCCGCACCCCATCTGACCTGCGTAAACGTGGTTGGATCGACCCACTTCGAAGCTGCCGAGGGCACTCGTAATGTGTAGGTCAGCGGTTCGATTCCGCTCTCGGGCTCTTGGTAAAGTCCTGGTGGGGGCGCATATTCGGGGTCGGTAGGATCGGGACCGGATGGGCGGCGTGCGCGATTCGTGCGCGAACGTACCGGGGTCAGGATTTCGCAGCCGATTTGGCAGCCGATGTGCGGATTTGGCAGCCGATTTGGCAGCCGGAGGGTTCGATCCTCACAGCGGTGCGATTATGCCCCCGATCGGGCAGACGATCGCACCGCCGTGCGTCGAAATGATGCAGAGGGGCTTCTCGGATTACCGCGGTTGGTGCGGAGTTCGTGCGAGGCACGTCCCGCCGACGGGCGTAGCCTGGTGTCGGGTGGGACCGGCTGGATGATGCGATACCCCCGAGTTTTCCTGCTCCTGTTGGCGGTCATGATCGTGGGCACGTCCTGCGGTGCCCACTCGCGGGTATCCCTCCCGCACTCGAGTCCGACCACGGAGGCGGCCCCTGCTACCACCACCACGACGATCCCGCCCAACCCGCCGGGGGTGACGACGGTCGCCGCGGTGATCGCGTCCGCGGCCGGCCACATCTCGCCGGGTGGGCCGGTGGACGGTATCGTGCCCGCCTCCTGGTATGGGTACCGATCGATCCTTCCGGTGATCAATCGGCAACCGGGATGGGTCGAGGTGCGTTTGGCTCAGCGACCCAACCAGTCCACCGCCTGGCTGCCGCTCGCCGATGTCCGGCTATCCATGACCCCGTGGAGCCTGGTGCTGTCCCTTTCCACCGCCCACTTGCAGGTGTTCGACGACAACCGGCTGCTCTACGACTTTCCTGCGGGAATCGGCACACCCAGCGATCCGACCCCGACCGGTCACTATTTCATAGCCATGACGGTGCCGCCTCCCGGCCCCGGCTATGGAGCGTTCGTGCTGGCCACGTCGGCTCATTCCGATGCCATCGCTGACTGGGACGGCTCTGGCGATGCCGTCATCGGCATCCACGGCCCCATCGACGCGTATGACGACACTCTTATCGGCGCCACCGGGGCTCGCATCTCACACGGTTGCGTCCGCTTGCACGACAGTGACCTCTCCCTACTCGGCGCCGTGCTTCCGGGGACCCCCCTCGACATCGTCTCCACCAATTGATCTGGCCATGGATCCGGTTGTGTTGCGGTGGGCCCTAACCGTCAGGTCACCTCGCCCCGATCAAGCGACCAGGTCGTCAGTGCCACGGCGACGAGGACGACTACGAGCGGGAAGATGAGCCCGGTCGACCACGCCACCGCGTTGACCGGCGGGGGATGTCGGGCCAGGAAGGCGGCCAACGAGCGGGTGTTGATGTACAGCGATGCCCGGGCCGCACCACGCGACACCCGAGCGACTGCCTGCTCCCAGATCAGCAGGTAGGCCAAACCCCAGACGAGGGCCCGGCGGACCCGCAGCCCGAGGCCGCAGAACACGGCAGAGTAGGCGACCGTCTCCAGCATGCCGCCGGCGGCCGCGCCGGCGACCAGGCGAAACCCTTGCCCGCTCACGGCCGCGCCGACGACGAGCGGGAGCACGGCCACCGGGGTGACTACCGTTACCGCCGCGGCGAAGGCGGCCAGCGCCAGCTGCCAGCGGGGGAGCGGCCGCAGCCAGAGGTAGACCAGCGTGCCGTCCTCGGCCAGGTCGCCGAGCGCTGCCGACGCGAACACCAGGGCGACGACCGGGATCAAGAGCGACAACCCGTACGAGTCGACGAGCGACCAGGCCGCGCCGGGTCGGTTGCCGGCGTGGGTGAGGTGCACGGCCAGTCCGAGGGCGATGGCACCGAGCCCGAGCAGGCTGAGCCCGGCGAAACGGCCTCGGGTGGAGATGGAGCGGACGAGCACCCACCAGACGGTCCTGAAGCTCGAAGGGGCGACGGTCGAGGTCATCTCCGGTCGACCAGATAGCCGAAGATGCTCTCGAGGTCGTCGTCGAGGGCGCGCACTTCGGTGAGGCGGGCCTCGCAGTCGCGGGCGACGGCGGCGACCGAACGTCGGAACGCGGGGGCGTCGCTCGTCTCGACCTCGATCCACCCGTCGTTGACCCGGGCCGCGGTCACCACGCCAGTCGTCAACAGCCCCGCGGCCAACGTCGCGGGCCGGTCGGTGCCGACCCTCAGATGATGCGGGCGGTCGTCCATCAGTTCGCGGATGGCTCCAAACGGCCCCTCGGCGAGGAGTCGCCCTTGGGCGATGACGAGGATGCGCGAACCGAAGCGTTCGACCTCGTCGAGCACGTGGCTCGAGACGATCACCGTCTTCCCTTGGTTGCCGAGCCGGCGCAACAGCTCGATCGTCCGCAGCCGCTGGCGGGGATCGAGCCCTTCGAGGGGCTCGTCGAGGACGAGGAGATCCGGATCGTTGACCAGCGCCTGGGCCAGCTTCACCCGCTGGCGCATGCCCTTGGAGTAGGAGCCGAGTGGCCGGGTGTCGCCGGGATCGAGCTCGACGGTGTCGATCGCCCGCAGAGCAGCCTCGTCCGGATGGGGGACACGGTGCAAGATGGCGGCCAGGCGTACGAACTCGACGATGGATTGACGCTCGAAAAGTCGTTCCTGCTGTGGGGCGATGCCGATACGACGGGTCAGGGCGGGGTTGGCCCGCGGGTTCTCGCCGAAGATGCGCACCGACCCCCGAGATGGGTTGGCCAGGCCGCACATGACCCGAAAGAGCGTGGACTTGCCGGCACCGTTGGGGCCGAGTAACGCCGTCACGCCTGGTTCGATATCGAAGCTGACCTCTGAGAGGGCCACGACCGGGCCGAACCACTTGGCCAGCTGGCGTACCTCTATCGTGGCATCGGTCATGGGGTCACCTGGTGACCTCGGTGCCGACAACGCGCCACCAGGTCACCGCGGCGGCAACGAGGGTCACGCCGATGCTGGCGGCCACGACCACGGCCGTCGACAGTGGCGCGCTGCTGGCCCGCGCCAACCCGCCTCCGGCCGCGGTAGGGAGGCCGTGCAGCGTGAAGATCCGCAGGGCCAGTTCGAAGGGGAGTCGATCCAGGCCGAGGGCCAGCAGGTCCTTGGGGCCCCCCAGGCCGAAGACGATCACACCGGTGAGCGCCCCCGACCCGAGGATAAGCAGCAGCGAACCGGCCGACGCAAACGCCCGCCGGTCGGTCAAGGACGGGATGGCCAGGGAGACCGCGCCGAACATCAGCGAGAGCGACACGCCGGCCGCCAGAATTTGCCCGAGGGTGCCCATATAGGCGCCGAATCCCCGCGGTCCGTCGTTCTCGAGGGCCAGTCCGATGAGCAGGAACAGTGGCGGGCCGAGGGTGACGAGGAGGAGCACACCAACGACCGCGATCGCTTTGGCGAGCAGGTAGGTGGAGCGGTTGAGCGGGGAAGAGAGGTACACCCCGAGAAAGCGAGAGCGCTTGTCCGGGCAAAGGGCCTCGGGAGCGGCGAGGATGGTAAACAGGATGATGGCCGCCGTGATGAATCCGTAATAGCGGCCGGGGCCGGGGATGAAGCCGGACAGCCGAATGCGGCCGTTGGGGATCAGGGCCACTATGCCGATGAAGGCGACCGCGGGAAGATAGGCGATGATGACGGAGGCGAACGGAAGAATCTTGTAACGGGCGGGCCTTTTCAAGCCCATGATCCGCTCGGCTGTGTGCCGGGCGAGCGCCCACACCGAGTGAGATACCCCGAGTCGGGTGCCGTGGTAGGGGCGGTAACCCGTCTCGAAGATCCGGGCCTGATCATCGGAAGCGACCACCTGGCCTTCTGGGCGGCTCACGAGGTCCGTCCCGACCCGGCACTGGCCAGATAGACATCCTCGAGGCTGGCCGTCCGGCGCTCGAGCTTCCGGACGGCGTACGCACCGTCGGCCAGCGCGTCCCGTACGACGTCGTACACCGCCGGCGTCTCGAGCGCCACCACGACGCGCCTGGGGCCGTCCGCGCTGGCCGTCAGGCCGGCCAGCCGGAGCGCCGCGAGCAGGGCCGCGGCCGGCTCAGTTGCGTCGACGCGGTCCAGCTCGACGACGAGCTCAGGGTCGGTGCGGCTCAGCTCGGCCATTCCACCGTCGGCGACGACGCGCCCCGCTTCGAGAATCACGACGGATTGGCTGACCCGCTCGACCTCCTCGAGCAGATGCGACGACAGGATGACGTGCATGCCGAGGTCAACGCCTACGTGTTCGATAAGCGCCAGCATGTCCTCTCGTTGCGACGGGTCGAGCCCGTTGGTCGGCTCGTCGAGCAGCAGCAGCTCCGGGTCGTGGGCGATGGCCAGGGCCAGCTTTACCCGCTGGCGTTGCCCGGTGCTCATGGTGCCGACGGGGCGGAACCGCTCCTCGCCCAGGCCCACCTCCCACAGGGCATCGCTCGCCCGCGACGTCGCTTCCCGGCGCGGCAATCCGTGCAGCTCGGCCAGGTGGCGCACGACGTCGTGGGCGGCCACGTCGGGAGGAAGCGCCTCGTGTTCAGGGGCGTAGCCCAGACGGGCCCGGACCTCGGCGCCAGCCACCCACGGATCCCTTCCGAATACGGTGATGGCACCACTGTCGGGGCGGTGCAAACCAAGGATCAGGCCCAGAAGCGTGGTTTTGCCGGCGCCGTTGGCCCCGAGCAGACCGGTGACGCCGGCGCCAATCGTAAACGTGGCCCCGGCCAACGCCTGGGTCGTCGACCAGCGCTTGGTTACCTCGGTAGCCGAGACGACCGGCTCGACGGCGGGCGTATCGACCGGGGGCACTCCGCCAAACTATCGGTCGGCGACCCTCGTTCCATCTCGCCTGGCTGGCGTCCGAGGTTACGTGCCAGCGCCGATTGGCTTCGCCGCTTACCGACCCCTAGTTATACTCGGGGTTGTTATCCATGACAAATCGACAAAAGGTAAGAGTGGCCGTGGTCGCTCTTGGCATTATCAGTTTGTTGATCCTGGTGTGGGCTGAGTGGAACTCACTAAGTTTCTTCGAGGTAACGGACCTGTCACGCTATCAGGCCTATTTGTACCGTCCGTTGGTCGTAGCATCGGTCCTTGCCCTCGTACTTTGTGCTGTCAGCTTCGGCTTTACGCTGTTGCCGCTTACGCCGTTTGTGAGCTCGATGATCCCGGTAGCCTTCATGGTAGGCGTGATAGCCATTCTCGGGGCGGCCTTTGTCGCTAAATATGACCGGGGCGCACCGGTTCGTTTCGCCCACGAGGTGGTGACATCGTTACGGGCACCCGCCCAATTCGGGCGCAAGTCACTGGTAACTGAGCCGGGGGATTTTGACCATCCGGAGGAGCAATGGACAACCACCTTGACGGCGTCTCAGGCCTGTCGGCAACTTCCTGGCGTCATCGCCACCTGGGTCAATGACCCCAGTTATAGCCAGACGCTCCCTGTCCTGGGACGAAACGGAACCTGTGACTTCACTGGTTCGATACGAGGTCTACCGATGTCCGCGAATGTGTTCGTCAACGACTTCATCTGCAGGACGATCGACCAAAGCGGGTCGCCGACGTGCACCAGGACTGGTCCGTCCGACGCCTACGTCTTTGTAATCCTGACAGCGGACACTCGCTATTAAATGCCGTCTGGGACGGTCCCACCCCGAGCCTTGATGTCGGCGAATCGCTCGCCGAAGTGCCACCGATGGCCTTCCAGGTCGGTCGCCTCGTACCGTCGCTCGCCGTAGAAGGCATCTTCGATTGGCATGGTGATCTGGGCGCCTTCGGCGAGGGCGTGGGCGTAGTGGGAGTCAATGTCATCGACGTAGACCATCATCTGCACGGTCGTCTTGCCGACGGTCTGCGGGCTGCTGATCTGATGGACGGACTCGTTGGCGTGTCCGATCATGACCACGCCGGTACCTGCTCGCAACCAGGCCAGCATCGAGTCACCGAGATCGGTTCGGGCCTCGCGGATCTCGGCGAGCCCGAAGACTCGTCCGAGGTAGTCCAGCGCGGCCCGTTCGTCGTCGTAGGCGAGCCGCGGGTAGATGTCGGGCATCGTCAGGCTCGTCGTCGGTGCCTGGTCGGTAGGGTTGATCGAGGCCATGAGTTGCTCCTTGTGTCGAGTGAACACGGTGGGTTCGGCAGGGTCATCAGGGTGAACCTGATCCGGCCGCAGCCTTCGCAGCCGCTTGAGTTCGTCACTCATTGCTCTCTCCCGCTCGAGGTTCGGAGTTCGCGCAGTCGTAACCGAGCCCGGTTGAGCCGAGACCGAACCGTGCCCACCGGCACGTCGAGGGCGGCGGCGATCTCCTCGTAGCTGAGATCCTCCCAGACAAACAGCAGGAGCGCATCTCGTTCGAGGTCGGGGAGTTGGGCGACGTGATGGGCCACGACTGGCCAGAAATTGGCCGCATCGATCGCCGAGTCCACCTGATCGGTTGGGTCTGCACAGGGTGCGCGGTCTGTTAGCAGCCGGGCGGTGGCGTGTAGCCGGCGGGCCTCACTGCGGCGGTGATGAGCGAGGAGGTTGGTGGCGATTCCATACAGCCAGGGGCGGGCGTTGGGCCGTTCGCAGTCATAGGTCTCCCGTCGCTCGAAGGCCACGCGGAAGACCTCACCGAGCAGCAGATCCGCTTCGTCGCCGCTCACTCGTCGCGCCAGGTAGCGGAAGAGCACCGTGGCATGGCGATCGAACAGGGCGCCGAAGCGTTCCGGATCGCCGATCGAGGCCGAGATCACCATGGCGTCGGACTCGACCGGCATTACCTCATTGTTGCCCGCCGCCCCGACGAGGTTCGCGCCGGACCTATCGCCCCTTCGGGCGTCGCTCGATGGCGGCCTCGAACACTGCGGCGATATCGGCCCCGTAGAGGGTTGCGGCGTTGCTGCCCAGCTGGACCACCGACATGAGCAGTGAGAGCATGATGGCCACTACGCCGTTGGCGATCGTGCCCGGGTCGATGTCAGGCCGGACGGATCCATTGAGCTGCTCGGCGTGGAGGCGTTCGGCGCACGCCTTGCGGAGTTCCGCCAGGGCCGGGATCTCCAGCACCCGATCGGTCACCTCGGGCTCGAGTCCGGCGAGCAGGCGCCGGGCCAGCGGGTGGTGCTCGAGGGCCCCCAGCAGGGTGTAGATGAGCAATTGCCGCCAGTCCGGGACGCCGGGATCGGCCATGGCGCTGGACAGTCCCTCGTGGATGACGGCCGCGGCGTCCTCGTCCACGGCGGCGAGGAAGAGGGCTTCCTTGTTCGGGAAATAGGCGTAGGCGACGGTGCCGCCCACAGACGCGTCGCGGGCGATGTCAGCTACCGACGTCGACCGGAAGCCCTCCCGGCCGAACCGGGTGATGGCAGCCTCGAGGATCGCTCGCCGGGTGTGAGCGCCTTTGGTCTGCGCCACTGTTTCGATCGTGTCTGTCCGGTCCGTTTCGGCTCCCATCGCCGCCTCACCCTAGCAAACTTTTTGACGACTTGAGTAAAATCCTCAAACCCTCTAGGCTGTGCTGACCACCTCGCTTCGGGAGAAGACGCACCCATGACCCAGGCTCGCAACCACCGCAAGATCCAGACTCGCCGCATCTCCCTCGACGAGTCCTTCCAAGACGTGCCCAGGCACTTCGCCAGGGATGGCGACTTGATGCTGAGTCACCTCGCCGCCGCCCTGTCGGCCGTGTTCCCGGACGGGGAGGACTTCTTTGTCCGGTCGGTGCGGCGCTTCCGTGACGAGATCACCGATCCCGAGCTCAAGCGCCAGGTGGCGGGCTTCATCGGGCAGGAGGCGATGCACGGTCGGGAGCACCGGGTGTTCAACCAGCGCCTCGACGAGCTTGGCTACCCGACGAAGCGGGTGGAGTGGATCACCAAACGGGGCCTGGCGATACGTGAGCGCGCCCTGTCCGCCAAGTCCAACCTGGCCGTCACCGCCGCCCTCGAGCACTTCACCGCCACCTTGGCCGAGCTGGTGCTCTCCAGCGAGGAGACCCGAGACCTGTTCGGTCACCAGGCGGTCCGCGACCTGTTCGTCTGGCATGCCCTGGAGGAGTCCGAACACAAGGCCGTCGCCTTCGACGTCTACCAGGCCGTCGGCGGCACCGAGCGGATGCGCGTCATGACGATGAACCTCTTCCGCTACGGCTTCGTGTTGGCGATGGCCGCGCAGATGATCGTGTCCCTGCTCGGCGACCGGGCGACGTACCGACCCGGCAACCTCCGTCGGAGCTGGCGTACCTTCCGCCGCTCGCCCGTCCTCAGCAAGGAGATCTGGATTCAGTTGCGGGACTACAACCGCCCCGACTTCCACCCTGACGATTCCGACACGAACGAGTTGGTCGAGCGCTGGCGCAAGGAGCTGTTCGGCGAGTACGGAACCCTTTCCGACAAGCTCGTCACCTCGGGCGCCTGACGCAGATGGCGACCGTTGAGCACCTCGACGTCCTGATCGTCGGCGCCGGCCTGTCCGGAGTCGGCGCCGGGTGCTACCTCGAATCGGAGTGCCCGTGGGCTTCCTACGCCATCTTCGAGGCGCGGGATGCCATCGGGGGCACGTGGGATCTGTTTCGCTATCCGGGCATCCGCTCCGACTCTGACATGTTCACCCTGGGTTACTCGTTCCGGCCCTGGGACGGCGAGAAGTCGATCGCGGACGGCGAATCGATCCTGCAATACATCAAGGACACGGCCACCGAGGTCGGCGTCGACAAGCACATCCGTTTCAATCACCGCATCATCCGGGCGGACTGGTTCAGCGAGGAAGCGCGCTGGCACATCACCGCGACGCGGCTCAACACTGGCGAGGAGGTCGAGGTGACCTGCGGCTTCGTCTTCTCGTGTAGCGGTTACTACCGCTACGACCACGGCTACCTGCCTGATTTCGCCGGCATGGACCGCTTCGCCGGCACCATCGTGCACCCCCAAGCCTGGCCCGATGATCTCGATTACGCCGGTAGGCGGGTCGTGGTGATCGGCAGCGGCGCCACCGCCGTGACGCTCATCCCGGCCCTGGCCGCAACGGCAGAGCACGTGACCATGCTGCAGCGCTCGCCGACCTACATCGCCTCCTTGCCGGCCAAGGATCCCATCGCCAACGTGCTCCGGTGGGCCCTGCCCGGGCGCTACTCCGGCCCGACCATCCGGTGGTACAAGGCCCTCACCACCCAGGCGTCCTACCAGCTGAGCAAGCGGTGGCCGCGGCTCGTGAAGCGGCTCTTGCGCACCCAGGTCGAGCGCCAGCTGCCGGCCGGCTACGACGTCGACACCCATTTCACCCCCCGATACAACCCGTGGGACCAGCGGCTCTGCGTCGTCCCCAACGGCGACCTGTTCAAAGCGATCACCGCCGGGGCTGCGTCGGTGGTAACGGACCAGATCGACACCTTCACCGAGAAGGGCCTGCTGCTCCGGTCGGGCGCCGCGCTCGACGCTGACATCATCATCGCCGCCACCGGACTCGAGCTTCTCTTCCTCGGCGGTATCGAGCTATCGGTCGACGGCGAGGCCGTCGATCTGGCGAGCAAGCTCACCTACAAGGGCATGATGCTCGAGGGCGTGCCGAATCTCGCCATCGCCGTCGGCTACACGAATGCGTCATGGACGCTCAAATGCGACCTCACTTGCGACTACGTGTGCCGTCTGCTCACCCACATGCGAGCGACACGGGTGCAGCAGTGCACCCCGGTCAACCGGGACGCCTCGGTCGCCCCGCAACCGCTGCTCGGTCTCACCTCCGGCTACGTGCTTCGCTCGGCCGCGAGCTTCCCGAAGCAAGGTTCCAAGTTTCCGTGGCAGGTCCACCAGAGTTACCTGCGCGACTACCGGGCCTTGAAGATGAGCGGAATCGAGGACGACGCCATGATTTTTTCCAATCCGGTGCGCCAGCCGGCGCCGGCGACTGCGGCCTGAGTGGCCGGGAGCTGATGACGATGAAGAGTTTCGATGGCCGGGTTGCGGCCGTAACCGGCGCCGCCTCCGGGATCGGTCGAGCCCTCGCCCGGGAGCTGGCCGCCCGAGGTGCCGACGTCGCCCTGTCCGATATCGACGAGGTCGGCCTGGCCGAGACGGTCATGCTCTGCGAGGGCTCCGGGATCAAGGTGACCTCCCAACGCGTCGATGTCGCCGACCGCGACGCGGTGTACGCCTGGGCCGACCAGGTGGTGGCGGACCACGGCCGGGTCAACCTGATCTTCAACAACGCCGGCGTCGCCCTCGGCGCCACCATCGAGGCCATGTCCTACCAAGACCTCGAGTGGCTGATGAACATCAACTTCTGGGGCGTCGTCTACGGGACCAAGGCCTTCCTGCCGCACCTGAAGGCCGCCGGTGAGGGACATGTGATCAACCTGTCGAGCGTGTTCGGGTTGGTGAGCGTTCCCTCGCAGTCGGCCTACAACGCCGCCAAGTTCGCGGTCCGCGGCTTCACCGACTGCCTGCGTATGGAACTGGAGATGGAGGGTTCCAGCGTGTCGTGCACCACGATCCACCCCGGCGGCATCAAGACCAACATCGCCCGGAACGCCCGCATGGATCCCAGCGTGGCCGCGGCCGCCGGTGACCCCGAGGAAGCGCGCCGCAACTTCGACAAGGTGGCGCTCACCAGTCCCAAGAAGGCCGCCCGTCAGATCCTGACCGCCGTCGAGCGCGACCGCCGTCGGGCCCTGATCGGGCCGGACGCCAAGGTGATCGACCTGATCTCGCGGCTACCCGCCGGCCTGTACCAGAGGGTGCTCGTCAAAGGGGCGGTCCGGCGCCTGCCTCGAACTACTCAGTAGCTCGGGCACTCAGTAGCGTTCGAGTTCCCGGGCGAGCTGATCGAGCCCCATGCCGCCGAGATCGAGGGCATAGCGGTGGAAGTCCTTGAGGTCGAACGCGGCCCCCTTGCGGTCCTTGGCGGCCTGCCGGCTCTCGAGCCAGACCCGCTCGCCGACCTTGTAGGAGATCGCCTGGCCCGGCCAACCGAGATAACGGTCGACCTCTGAAGCCATGAAGTCCGCGGGAAAGCAGGACCGCTCGATGACAAAAGGCAGCGCCAGCTCCGGCGCCCAGCGCTCCCCGGGGTGGTACCGCTCGCCCGCGGGAATCCGCAGCTGCAGATGCAAGCCGATGTCGACGACTACTCGCACGGCGCGCATGGCTTGGGCGGAGAGCATGCCCAGCTCGAACGCCGGGTCGTCGAGGTAGCCGAGCTCGCCCATGAGCCGCTCGGCGTACAGGGCCCAGCCCTCGCCATGGCCCGACGTGAAGCCGGCCAGTCGCTGGAAGCGGTTGAGGCGGTCCGCCAGGTACCGAACCTGGGCGATCTGTAGGTGGTGGCCTGGGACTCCCTCGTGGTAGCAGATCGAGACCTCACGCCAGAGCGGGAAGCGGGTCTTGCCGAGGGTCGGGTACCACGTCCGTCCGGGCCGGGAGAAGTCTTCGCTCGGGCCGGTGTAGTACATGGCGGCGGCCCCGCCGGGTGGAGCGATCATGGCTTCACAGCGGCGGATCGGCCCGGCGATGTCGAAGTGGACGCCGTCGAGCGAGGCCATCGTGGTGTCGATCAGCTCCTGGTTCCACTGTTGGAACGCCTCGACACCGTCGATGACCCGCTCCGGGTCCGACTCGAGGTGGGCGATGACCTCGCCCAGCGAGGCGCCGGGCACGATCCGCTCGCACACGGCCGCCATGCGACCCTCGATGCGGTGCAGCTCGGCCCAGCCGAATTGGTAGGTGTCGTCGAGGTCGAGCTCGGAGCCGGTAAAAGACCGAGCGGCGAGGGCATACCGCTCCCGCCCAACCGGATCGGCCCGGGTGGCGGCCGGCAGGTAGTGCTCGCGCAGCCAGGCGCCGAGCTCCAGGTAGGCCTGGGCGGCGGCGCCAGCGGCGTTGTCCAGCACGGCGGCGCTGGACCCACCGGCGTAGCCGCGCACCAAACCGGCGAAGAACGACGACGAGGCGTCGTCGCGGCCACCCCAGGTGTCGCACTGGGCGGCGCAGGCCAGGACCTGGCGCCGGGCACTCACCAGCCGGCGGGAGAGACCCTCCTGTAACGTCGCCCGGATTCCCTCCAGCGCACCGGGTACGGCGCGCAGCCGGGAGGCCACGACCTGCCAGTCCGCCTCGCTCTCGACGGGCATGAGATCGAAGCTCCTGCGCACCGAATCCTGAGGGCTGTGCAGCACCCGAACCGATCGGAAGTGTTCGCCGGCGTCGTATAGCTCCAAGCTGGCGGTGAGGCGCTCGGTCATGACTTCGGCCGCGATCCGGTCAGCTTCGGTGTCCTTCGGCGACCTGGTCAGCGCCGCCAGGCTGGCGCGTTGCAGGTCGGCGCACTCTTCCAGTCCGGCGGGTGAGAGGTCTGGAAGACGGTCATCGTGCCCGGCGACGCCCCACTCCGTCGCGGCGATCGGGTCGCGGGCGGCCATCTCGATGATGTAGGTGTCGGCGACTTCCTGGACGCTCGCCATCTCGTGATTCTTCCACTTGACGCCGAAGGCCAATCGTCCGGCCAGCCGGCTTCATGCCGGCGTTGACGGCCGGGGCGACCCGCGGTTCAGGCGGGCGGTCCGCTGCCGAGCGTGACGGTGGTTGTGTGGGACTGCCCGGATGAGTCGAACCAGCCGATCTGGACCTGGTCGCCGGGATGATGGCTGACCAGCAGGGCGCTGAGCGCGGAGGCCGAGTCGACGCTCTGCCCACCCAAGGAGGTGATCACGTCCCCTTCGGTCAGACCGGCCTGCTGGGCGCTCCCGCCGCTGACAACGCTGCCGATGTCGACGCCGGATGTGCTCGATCCACCGAAGCTTCCGTAACCGCCGCCGGCGTAGCCGTTGGGGTTGCTCTGGTCACCCGAGGCGGAGATCAGCACGCCGAGGAAGGCGGTGGGCCCGACATGCACGGTGGTCGATCCCTGGCCGGCGGTGACCTCCTGCGCAATCGCCAGCGCCTGGTCGATGGGGATGGCGAAGCCTTCACTCGCAGAAGATTGGAAAGAGAACTCCTCCGAGGCTGCGGTGTCCATGCCGATCACCTGGCCGGCGCTGTTGACCAGGGAACCTCCGGAGTCTCCTGGCTGCACGTCGGCATTGGTCTGGATGAGCCCGGAGAGCTGCTCGTTGGTGCCGTCCAGGTCGTCGCTGGCGGTGATCGACTGGTCGAGCGCGGTGATGGAGCCGCCGGCGCTGGTGGGCGTGCCGCCGGTTCCACCCGCGTTGCCAATGGCGACCACCGACTCTCCGGCCGCCGCCGTGGAGGAATCGCCGAGTCTGGCCGTCTGCAAACCAGACGCGTCCTTGAGCTGCAGGACGGCGACATCTTGGGAGGGGTCGTAGCCGACCACGGTGGCGCTGTACGTGTGGCCGTTGCCGACATCGGTCACGCTGATCTTGGTGGCCCCGTCGATCACGTGGTTGTTGGTGAGGATCTCACCGGTGGAGGTGAGCACGATGCCGGTCCCGGCCCCTTGGGCGCTCTGGTAACTAAAAGTGGAGTTGATGTCGACCAGGGCTGGATCGACCTTGGCCGCGATGGCTGCGGTGTCGGATGGGCCGCTGCCGCTCTGGGTCCCGCTGCCGTTCGCGGACCCACCGCCGGATCCGTCGCCACCGCCAGATCCGCCAGACTCGCCCGAGCCGAACGGCGACTGCCCCGAGTAGGAGCCGTACGGATCCGAAGCGCTCCCCGAACCGGAGCTGCCCGAACTCCCCGAACTCCCCGAACTCCCCGAACTNNAACTCCCCGAACTCCCCGAACTGGGCGACGTGATTCCGCCCTGAGCTGTCGAGCTCACCGTGGTCTTCGCCGGCCAGACCTCGTGACCGATTGCCACGCCCGTGGTCGCGGCCGCCCCTACCAGTGCCAGGCTGAGCAACGCGGGGAGGACGCGGTGACGGCGCGGTGGGGGAGGCGGGGCCGGCGCGGCAGATGCCGAACCGATGCCCCACCCGCCGCCGGCGCCCGGAGCGGTACCGGGCCCGGTACCG
>PMHH01000132.1:0-13039 GCA_003156595.1 Acidimicrobiaceae bacterium | reverse complement strand
TGCCCTGGGTCGTCCTGCCCTGCGTCGTACTCGCTCACTGCCCTCTCCAAGCCGTTAGGTCGATCTTCTCCACGGCACCAGTAAACGAGCGCAAACTATGAACGTCATGAGACAAGGCTGAAAGTACTGAAGCGATTTTTTGGTATCTAGAACACCTATATGGTGTCGAATAGCACACGATCGGAGAAAGCCTGAGGTGGATCGATGAGCGATCAGCCCGAGTTCTTTCCTGACATACCCGTCATCCGTTACCGCGGACCGGACTGTGACGACCCCCTGAGCTTCCGGTGGTACGACGCCGACCGGGTGGTGGCCGGGCGGCGTATGGAGGATCACCTGCGCTTGGCCGTCTGCTACTGGCACAGCTTCGTGTGGGGCGGCACCGATATCTTCGGCGAGGGGACCTTGGACCGCCCTTGGAACCGGCCGGGCCGGGATCCGATGGAGGCGGCCCGGGAGAAGATGGCGGCCGCCTTCGAGTTCTTCGCCAAGCTCGGGGTGCCGTTCTTTTGCTTCCACGACCGAGACATCGCCCCAGCCGGTGCGACGTTCAAGGAGAGCTGCGCCAACCTCGACGTCATGGTTGACGAGGCGGGCGCCCAGATGGAGCGCACGGGGGTGAGACTCTTGTGGGGCACCGCCAATCTCTTCTCTCATCCTCGCTACGCCGCCGGTGCGGCTACCAACCCGAACCCGGAGGTCTTCGCCCATGCGGCCGCTCAGGTGGCCCACGCGCTCGACGCCACCCACCGTCTGGGTGGCGCCAACTACGTGCTGTGGGGCGGCCGCGAAGGCTACGACACACTGCTCAACACTGACCTGCGCCGAGAGACCGACCAGCTGGCCCGGTTCCTCCACCTGGTGGTCGAGCACAAGCACCGCATCGGGTTCGCCGGGACGATCCTCATCGAGCCCAAGCCAGCCGAGCCGTCGAAGCACCAGTACGACCGCGACGCCGCCACGGTCGCCGGCTTCCTTGCCCGTCACGGCCTCGACGGAGAGGTCAAGGTGAACCTCGAGGTCAACCACGCCACACTGGCGGGCCACAGCTTCCACCACGAGGTCGCCACCGCCCTCGCGGCCGGGATCCTCGGGTCTGTCGATGCCAACCGCGGTGACGCCCAGAACGGCTGGGACACCGACCAGTTCCCGAACTCGGTAGAGGAGCTCACCCTGGCTCTCTACGAGATCCTTCGATCGGGCGGGATCGGCGCCGGCGGGTTCAACTTCGACACCAAGTTGCGCCGCCAGTCCGTCGCTCGCGACGACCTGTTCCACGGCCACATCGGCGCCATGGACACCCTGGGCCGGTCGCTCCTGGCGGCCGCCTCGTTGCTCGAGTCGGGCGATCTGGAGGATCGCCTCCGGGACCGCTACGCGGGCTGGAACGGACCGCTCGGGACGGACATCCTCGAGGGCCGCCGCACCCTCGCCGATCTCCACCAGGTCGTCCTCGACGCCGACCTCGACCCCCCTTCGGTATCGGGTCGGCAAGAGCTGCTCGAGAACATCGTCAATCGCCACGTCGAGCGGGCCCGATGACGACTGGCCCTTCCGCATCGCCTTTCGCCCTCGCGGCCGCACGGGTCCGGTCCGGCGCCGACCACCGCAAGGAGGCCGCCGACCTCGTCGCCCAGATGACGCTGGAGGAAAGGCTCGACTCTCTCGATGGCGATACCGACTTCTGGCCCGGCCTGACGGACATGATCTCGGGCGGCTACCACGAGCACCCGTGGCCCGCTGCGGCCGTCGAGCGCCTCGGCATTCCTGGCATCCAGTTCGTCGACGGGCCTCGCGGGTGTGTGGTGGGTCCTGCCACCTGTTTTCCCGTGTCCATGGCCCGGGGGGCGACATTCGACCCCGACCTCGAGGAACGCATCGGAGCCGCCATGGGCGCGGAGCTGCGTGCCGTCGGGGCTACCTACACCGGGGCCGTCTGCATGAACCTGCTCCGCCACCCCGGCTGGGGTCGGGCCCAGGAGACATACGGCGAGGATCCCCACCACGTCGGGGAGATGGCCACGGCGCTGACCCGCGGGCTGCAGCGCCATGTGATGGCGTGCATGAAGCACTTCGCCCTGAACAGCATCGAAGAGGCCCGGTTTCGCGTCGACGTGACCGTCGATGAGCGATCCCTGCACGAGGTGTACCTCCCGCATTTCCGCCGGGTGGCCGGCGCCGGAGTGGCCTCGACCATGTCCGCCTACAACTCGGTCAACGGCCACTGGTGCGGGGAGAACCGCGTGCTGCTCACGGAGATTCTCCGCGACGAGTGGGGGTGGGACGGCTTCGTCACCTCCGATTTCTTGGTGGGCCTGCGAGATCCGGTCCTGTCGATCAATGCGGGGCTCGACATCGAAATGCCCTTTCGACAGCAGCGGGCGCAGCGCCTGGCACCGGCCTTGGAGGCGGGCGAACTCAGCGAGGTCGACATCGACGCCCGGGTCCTCGACATCGTGGCCACCCTGCTGCGCTTTGCGTGGGTGTTCGACGCGCAACCCGACCTCGCGGTGCTCGCCGCTCCCGAGCACCGCACACTGGCCAGGGAGGCGGCCGCCCGATCCATGGTGCTGCTGCGCAACGCGGACAACCTCCTACCGGTTGATCCGCGGACGACTGGCCGTGTCGCGGTGCTCGGTCGGCTGGCGGCCGTGCCGAATCTCGGCGATGGCGGGTCCAGTGACGTGCGCCCGCCCGCTGTGGTCCCGCTGCTGGACGGCATCCGCATCGCCTTTGCCGGCGCCGAGGTAGTGGCCGCCGACGACGATGCGTCCGTGGCGTCCGGCGCGGATCTGGCCGTGGTTGTCGTGGGCTTCACCAAGGCCGACGAGGGCGAGTACGTCGATTCCCGCGGCACCGCCGGATTGGAGGGTGTGTTCCCGCCGCGCCCGGAGCCGCCCATCGTTCCGACCCCCGTTACCCCCGACCGGGCCATGACTCGCGAGGACCCCGTTGCCCCTAACCAACCCGTTACCCGTGCGCAACAGAGACAGCCAGCAGAGGCAGACTTCTCGTCACCTGGCGGCGACCGCCGTTCGCTTCGCCTTCACGCCGGCGACGAGGACCTGATCGCCGCGACGCTGGCAGTTTGCCCGCATATCGTCGTGGTGGTCATGGGTGGTTCGGCAACGGTCATGCCCTGGCTCGACGACGTCCCCGCAGCCCTCCTGGTCTGGTACCCGGGCATGGAGGGCGGCCGAGCCCTCGGCGACGTGCTCACCGGTGCCGCCGAGCCAGGTGGGCGTCTGCCCTTTGCCCTCCCTCGCGACGAATCACATCTGGTCCCGTTCGACCCCGACGCCGACACCGCGACCTACGACCTTTTCCACGGCCAGTGGAAGCTCGATCGGGACGGGGTCGAGCCGCACCGACCGTTCGGCGCCGGCCTCGGTTACACCACCTTCGAAGTGGGCGGGGCCGAGGTGGCCCACACGCCGGCGGGATGGAGCGGAGACGTCGTGGTCCGCGTCACCAACACTGGACGGCGCCCCGGGGCCACCGTCGTGCAGGTGTACGGCAGCAAGCTCGACTCGCGGTATGAGCGCCCGCTCCGCCGCCTCGTCGGCTTTGGGCGCGTCGAGTTGGCGGCGGGGGAGGTCCGGGAGGTGGCTGTGCCCTACGACCTCGCCTCGCTCGCCGTCAGGGAGCACGGGGCATGGGTGCACGAACCGGGCGCCTGGCGGCTCACGGTCGGCCAGCATGCCCACGACGCGGCTGCCGTCATCGATCTGAACCTCGAGGGTGGGCCGTGAAGTCGTGAATGCCGTGGAAGGTGGGTTGCACCGATGCCGCTCGTGATGGGCGTCGACAGTTCGACCCAGTCCACCAAGGTCGAACTACGCGACGCCGACGATGGCACCCTGGTCGCTTCTGGACGGGCGCCCCACCCGCCTGTCCACCCGCCGCGCAGCGAGCAGGATCCGGGGGCCTGGTGGGACGCCTTGCTTGCTGCCGCCGGAGCCGCCGGAGCCGCCGGAGCCACCAGAGCCGCCGGTGCTGCCCGAGCGGCCGGTGCCGCCCGCACGAGCGATCGCACGCCCCGCTCGGTCGCGGCGGTATCTGTTTCGGGGCAGCAGCACGGCATGGTGCTCATCGACGGTCACGGTCAAGTCCTGCGCCCCGCCAAACTCTGGAATGACACCGAATCCGCGCCCCAAGCAGCCGACCTCGTCGAACAGCTGGGCGCAGGGACCTGGGCGTCAGCGACCGGCTCTGTCCCGTTGGCGGCCTTCACCATCACGAAGCTCGCCTGGCTGGCCGCCCACGAGCCGGACCGGCTGGACTCGATCGGCGCGGTCCTGCTGCCGCACGACTACCTCACCTACCGTCTCACCGGACGCCTGGTGACAGACCGGGGGGATGCGTCGGGGACCGGATACTTCGCCACCAGCGAGGACCGTTGGCTGCCTGCCTTGCTCGAGCGCTTCGTCGGGCCGGGGCCGTGGATGGAGCGGCTCCCCGAAGTGCTGGCGCCCACGGCGGTGGCGGGACTGGTGCAAGCCGACGAACCGAGCGATCTCCTGCTCACTCGCCAGTCGATCGTCGGACCCGGGACCGGTGACAACATGGCGGCGGCGCTCGGGATCCGGCTCCGTCCTGGCGAGCTCTGTATGTCGCTCGGGACTTCGGGCACCGTGTTCGCGGTCAGTGACCAGCCTGTCGGCGACCCGACGGGGACCGTCGCCGGCTTCGCGGATGCAACCGGCCGGTACCTGCCGCTCGTTTGCACCCTCAACGCCACCAAGGTCACCGCCGCGGTCGCCCGCCTCCTCGGCGTGAGCGAAGCCGAGCTCAGTTCGCTCGCCTCCAGCTGCGGATCTGGCGCAGGTGGGCTGGTCCTCGTCCCGTACTTCGACGGCGAACGAACGCCGAACCGGCCGGATGCGGCCGGCACCATCATCGGGCTGAGGACTGATGTCAGCCGAGAGCAGTTGGCTCGGGCCGCGTTCGAAGGAGTGGTGTGCGGGCTCCTCGATGGCCTGGATGCGCTTGGTGCCATGGTGGACGTCCGGGATGACCACATCGTGCTGGTGGGGGGCGGCGCTCGGTCAGCGGCGTACCGTCAGATCCTTGCCGACCTTTCGGGTCGAGCCGTGACCGTGCCCGATGGTGCGGAGCACGCGGCCGCGGGTGCATGTGTCCAGGCCGCAGCCGTCCTCCACGACTGCCCCATCGAAGAGATCCAACGGTGCTGGAATCTGCGAGTGGGAACCATCGTCGAGCCCGATCCGAGCGTCGACAGGAGTGCCGTCCGCGCCGCCTACGCTCACGCCGCGGCTGGCCGGTCCCACGCCGGTTAGCGTGGCGGGCGGAGAGCCGGGAAGACTGGTCGGCACGGTGTCGTACGCGACCCCGTCAATCGTTCGCAGGAAGTGCCCGTGTCTCCAAGTAACAGCCGTGTTCCCGCTGCCTTCCACCGCCGACCGCTGCTGACACCATGGCGCCGCGAAGCCCTGCGCACCACCTTGTGGATCGTTCCCACGTTGCTCTGTTTCGCTGCCGTGGCGCTGTTCGCCGGTACCTATGCCATCGATCGGCTCTCTTTCGACCGCGGTATCCATTTGCCCAGCCTGCTCAGCCAGAGCAGCCCCGACGCGGCCCGCACGGTGCTGGGCGCCGCCGCGGCCGCCCTCATCACTGTCACCGGCGTGCTTTTCTCGGTGATGATCGTCGCCTTTACCTTGGCCTCGCAGCAGTTCGGACCCAGGATGCTGCGCAACTTCATTCGCGACCTGGGCACCCAATTTTCCCTCGGTGCCTACGTCGCCAGCTTCGTCTACACCGTGCTGACCTTGGGGTCGGTCGGGGCGTCCGCGAACGGAACCTTTGTCCCGCGGTTGTCGATCGCCGTGGGCGAGTTGCTCCTCATCGTTGACACCGGTGTCCTTATCTACTTCGTCCACCACATCGCGGTCTCGATCCAGCTCCAGGAGGTGATGGCGAGCATTTCCCGCGATCTGCGCCGGGCCATCGACGTGCAGTTTCCGACCTCCGAAGATGAGGCAGCAGCCGCCACCCCGCTGCTGGCCGAGCAGACTCGCCGCCGGGTCGAGGGCATCTCCGCCACGGTGCCGGCGACAACCAGCGGGTACCTGCAATTCGTCCGCCGCGAGGAGCTCATTGCCATCGCGGCCGACACCGACACGGTCATCGAGCTGCTCTACCGGCCGGGCCACTTTGTCACTGCCGGCCTGCCGCTGGCGCGAGTGTGGCCGGCGAGTGGGGCTCCGGAGGTGGCTGCGGCCCTGGCCAGCGCGCATGTGTCCGGCGCGTACCGCACTCTCACCCAGGACCCCGTCTTCCCCGTCGACCAACTCGTCGAGATCGCCATCCGGGCCCTTTCGGCGGCCGTCAACGACACCTTCACCGCGCTCACCTGCATCGACTGGCTCGCCGACGCCCTGTGCCGGATCTCCACCCGGGCGCTGCCGCAAACCCTCCACTGCGACCGGACAGGGATCCCCC
Organism: Acidimicrobiaceae bacterium; assembly: GCA_003156595.1. Lineage (GTDB taxonomy): Bacteria > Actinomycetota > Acidimicrobiia > Acidimicrobiales > Palsa-688 > PALSA-693. Next base: position 6,574 of record PMHH01000132.1, on the reverse strand, counting down.
GCTTGATCGAACGTCCGCCGGACTATGCCCGCATCGTCAACCGAGCGGTTGACAAGATCCGCCAGGGCGGTGGGGCTATGCCGGCGGTCGCCATCCGCCAGATCGACGCCCTGACCAAGGTCGTCCAGTACACCACCTCAGCTGACCAGCGAGCGGTACTGGACCGTCAGGTGACGATGTGGGGCCGAGCGGCCGAGGTCATTGCCGACCCCGAAGACCGGGCTGACGTGGAGAGCCGCATCGCCAACTTCCAAGCCGTGCTGGAGCAACACACCCGCGGCACGGCTGCTCCCCTCGACATGATCGACACCGCCGCCGATTGAACGAGTGTCGACCGATGTCGAGGTCACTGGATCGCTACGTCACCGGACGAAGAGCCACCAGATCAACAACCCGATTCCGGCATACACCATCACCACGGCGGTAGTGAAGATGAAACCGACCGGCCAGATGCGCATTCGCGTCCCGACCGCTTCGTCGTGGTTGCTCCCGGCGGGGTCGGCTCGGGCAAACCGTCCCGCCGGGAGCGGGCGCAATGCGGCGCTGGAGACCGCCATTGCGTCCTCCCGCCTGACCAATGGAGCCCGCGACGACCGGGACCTGAGCAGCATCGGTGTCCGCATCCTCCACCTCCAGTGTGGGTCTGACAAGAGCAGACGTCACCGGGGTCCGGAGCGACGAACGACTGTGAGCCTAGCTCACCTGCGGACCTATCGCCGGGAGGCGATACGCCGGAGGGGCGGCAGCGTCGGTGGAGGCTGGCGGCGGGCCGGGAGCTCGGCGAGCAACTCGGTCGTAGCCGAGGCCACCTGCTGGACGGCGCGCTCGAAGGCCGCATCGGTCCTCGGTGACGGGCCCTGGACCCCGCTGACCTTGCGCACGTACTGGCGGGCAGCGGCTTCGATCTCCTCTGCGGTGGCGGCGGGATCCAGCCCCCGGAGCGTGGTGATGTTGCGGCACATACGCCGAGCGTAGGACGGTCCGGCCAACCCTGCTGGCACTGCCTCCGGCTCAGACGAGGCGACGCCGCATCACGCCCCAGCTCAGGCGGCCGAGGAGGGCGAGACCGAGCACACAGGTGAGGAACACGGCGATTCCGCCCAGGGCGCCTACCACCGCTTCGAGCCCGCGGGCGAAGGTGTGGCGGGAGTGGCCCCACGCCTTGGCCAGGCCGCTGGGGGGTGTCGGGGCGACCGCTTGGGGTTTGGTCTGCTCGGTGACCTGTACGGAGAGGGTGCCGTAGGTGGTCTGGTTTTCCATGACCTGCAGCTGGCTCTGGAGTTCTTGGATCTGGGTCTGCAGGTCGCTGATCTGCTGTTCGACGGACAGGATGTCGCCGATCGTGGTGGCCTGGGTCATGATCTGCTGGAACTGGGTGCGGGTGTCCTCGAGGGACTGCAGTTGGGCGCTGAGATCTGCGTACTGGGAAGTGACGTCCTGCCCGGAAGTGGTCACCGACGTCACCTTTCCGATCCTCCGCACTTCGTTGAGGAGCTGGTCAAAGGCGGCGACCGGCACGCGGAGCGTGATGGCGCCCGTCGCCGGCCCGGTGCCGGTCTGGGTGTTGGTGCTGGCCACGAACCCGCCGAGCGCGGTGGCGTCCGAGGTGAGCTGGGTCATGGCGGCGTTTACTTGGCCGGAGCTGACCTGCAGGCTGACCGACCCGGTCTGGATCACCTTCGAGACCACGCTCGGCACTGCTGGCGACCCGGCGGCTGGCGCCGTCGGGGCGGACGAGGATGGGGAGTTGGAGGCAAAGCCTGCTGAGCCGGGGCCGGCACTCGTCCCTCCCGCGCTGCCCCCTCCTGAGCTGCCCAAGCCCGAGGTGCTCGAACCGGTGCTGCCAGCGGAGGCGGCCTTGAGCGCCGGGGTCGCGAGCGCATGCTGGGCGACCGTGGGGGAGCCGGAGGAGCCCGACCCGGCCAGGTCCGCCCCCACGCCGACGAGCAGACCGACGGCAGCCAGCGCGGTCAAGCCGGCCAGGGCTACCCGGGGACGAGGCATCCGAACCCGAATGCCTGAGGCGCGCGTGCGACCGGGTCGGGCCGGCTCCAGACCCAGGTCGGCCCGGGCGGCCAGGACCCGGGCTGGTCCGTCGGCCGGGACGGCGATGCCCTCGGCGGCTTCCCGCAGCAGGTCTTCCAGTACTTCGTTGTCAATCATCGGCGGCTTCCGATCGGCTGGCGAAGACGGCGACGCCGGCGAAGTCGGCGAGTCGGGGGTCCGCGCTGAGGCGGGTCCTGGCGTCGTGCATGCGGCTCTTGACCGTCCCGGTCCGGCGGTGGATGACAGTGGCGATCTCCCGCTCACTGAGCTGGGCGTAGTAGCGCAGGACGACCACGACGCGGAGGTGCTCGGGTAGGGCTGCGACCGCGTCCAGCACGGTTTGTTGGGTCTCCCTATCCTCGGCCGCGGCCTCGGGTTCTCCCTCCGATGAGACACCCGCGCGGCGTCCGAGGGAAACCTCATCGAGCGCGGACGTCCGGTCGAGGCGAGCCCGGTCGGCGCGGAGCTTGCTCAGGCAGGCGTTGACGACCACCCGGTAGAGCCAGGGGCGGACGCCCTCGCCGGCAGGGACGGCGGCCCGGAAGCGCCAGGCGCGGAGAAAAGCGTCCTGCACGGCCTCCTCGGCGTCGGCCCGGTTGTGCAGGATCAGGTAGGCGGTGCGAAATGCCGGCGCGTAGCCGTCCGTCAACCAGAGGGCGAGCTCATCGCTTCCCGCGCCAGTCGCTGCGCTGCTCACCCCCCTTAGACGGCTCATCACCTCCATACGACTCCCGCCCGCGAAAAAAGGTTCGCCGGCGGGCCCAAGGGCCGGCGGCTGCTCTCCCGGCAGGCGAGGGGCCGGCAGGAATGCCAACCTGCCCCACCCGGCATGATGATGTCGTGCCCGACGACACCACCACCAGGCTGACCTGGCCGGAAGTAGCTGACCGCCTATCTCCCGCTCGTATCTATTGGCTGCACACGACCGGCCCGACCGGCGCCCCCCAAGTCACCGCGGTGTGGGCTGTCGTAGCCGGCGACCGGGTGTACCTCTACAGCGCCCGTTCGACGGTCAAGGCCCGCAACCTCGAACGTGATCCTCGCGTCGCCATCCATCTCGAGAGCGGTTCGGACGTCGTGATCGTGTACGGCGTCTTGACCGACCTCGGGACCCCGGGCGACTGGCCGGCGGTGGTCGACGCCTTCGCGACCAAATACGACGAACCCGATGACCAGCCGTACCTGCCCGGCGCCGATCCTGCGTTCGACGTCGTCTATGTCCTCGAACCGCACCGGGCCCTGTTGTGGACGCTCCCTGACTCGGAGGCTTCTCTGCGCCGCTGGGTCCATGCCAGCGGAACGTGATCGGGATCGAGCGCCCGCGGTCGGCGGTGATTGTGCTACCAACGAAGGTACGAACCAAGGACGACAAGGAGAGGAGCACGCCGTGAATGTTCTCTACCGAGCGGAGGCGACTGCGTGGGGTGGACGAGAAGGTAGAGCCGCATCGTCGGACGGCGTTCTCGACGTGCAGCTGGTGATCCCGAAGGAGCTCGGCGGTCCCGGCGGCGCCGGTACCAACCCTGAGCAGCTCTTCGCCGCCGGCTACGCGGCCTGCTTTCACAGCGCCCTGAAGCTCGTCGCCGCCAAGCAGAAGGCGGACGTGTCCTCGTCCGCTGTGACCGTCCGGGTCGGCATCGGCCCCAATGACGCCGGCGGGTTCGGTCTGACGGCGGCCATCGAGGCCGAGCTGCCTGGGCTGGACCGCCAGACCGCCCTCGACCTGGTCGAAGCTGCCCACCAGGTGTGCCCGTACTCCAACGCCACCCGCGGCAACATCGAGGTTTCCCTCGACGTCACGGAGGAGTAGCCCCCGGCGAGGAGAAGCGAGCAGTTGTTCTCGGCCACGTAAGGCCGAAACCGGGGTTTCGGTCTTAGGTGGCCAGTTCTCGACGTCGGGGCAGGCCCGCCGCCTGTCGCAACTCTTCGAACATGACCACCATGTCCGAGAGGCCATAGCGGGCTTGAAGGCCGCTCGGGTTGGGCAGCATCCACAGCCGGGCGCCGGAGAGTGGCTCGGGTTGCGGGCCGGCGGCCGCCGCCGGTCGCTGAAACGCAGTGCGGTAGGCCTGCATGCCGAGGATCGCCACGTTCGCGGGGTGCAGGGCGGCCACCTTCTGTTGCAGGGCCAGGGCGCCCGCTCGGAGTTCTGCCGCGCTGAGATCGGCCGCCGCCCGTGAGGCGCTGGGCACCAGGTTGGTGATCCCAATCCCGAAGTCCAGCAGCTCTTCCTGCTCGGAGGGCAACAGGACCCGTGCGGTGAAACCGGCTGCGTGGAGCACCTTCCAGAAGCGGTTGCCGGGTCGGGCGAAGTGCTGACCGAGCGCACCCGAGACCAGTCCGGGGTTGATGCCGCAGAACAGCACCCGCAGGTCCGGGGCCGTCACATCGGGGATGGTGCGCCCGACGGCCGCGGCGAGGTGATCGGGGGTTGGAGTCACCGCGCCGGGATGTTAGCGACGGTCGACGGAGGTCCTGGTCGTCACGGCCGAGAGGTAGCGTCAGAGGCAATGCAGCCGACAGATCCGGACCGACTGGCGACCTTCGCCCTGCAGGTGTGGAGTTACAAACAGGGCGAGGTGGTGTCGCTGATGGTCCACCTCGGCGACCGGCTCGGGCTGTACCGGGCGATGGCTGGGCAGGGGCCGCTGACTGCGGCCGGGTTGGCGGCTCGCACCGATCTGCACGAGAGGTGGCTGTTGGAGTGGCTGCGCAGCCAGGCGGCGGCAGGGCTGATCGACACGGTGGACGGCGAGGTGTTCGAGCTGAGCCCGGAAGCTGCCTCGGTTCTGGCCGATGAGACCGGGAGTGTGTGGTTCGCGGCCGGTGCCTTCCAAGGGGGCGTGGCCGCACCCGATGTCGTCGACCGCTTGGCTGAAGCTTTTCGGACCGGAGTGGGGCTCAGCTACGACGACCTCGGGCCGTCGGCGGCTCACGGGGTAGAACGGATGCTGGCGCCGTGGACTCGCCTGGCGCTGGTGCCGCGGATCCTGCCGGGGCTCGACGGGGTGGTCGAGCGGCTGGAGGCGGGGGCTCGGGTTGCCGATGTCGGGTGCGGCGCCGGCTTGGCCCTGCTGGCAATGGCGGAGGCCTACCCGAACACCCGGTTCGAGGGGTTCGACCCATCGCGCCACGCCATCGACCGGGCCCGAACCAGGCTCGCCGAGACCGGTCTCGCCAACGTCGAGATCCACAACGCCGCGGCCGCCGACCTGCCCCATCGCCCCACCTACGACTTTGTGCTGACCCTCGATTGCATCCACGACATGCCCCGTCCCGCCGAGGCGATCGCCGCCATCCGGGCCGCCATCACCCTTGACGGGACCTGGCTCATCAAGGACATCCGCTCCGGGCCCACCTGGCCCGAGAACCAGCGCAACCCGGTCCTCGCCATGATGTACGGGACCTCCGTTGCGACCTGCATGTCGTCGGCGCTCTCGGAGCCGGGGGGCGCCGGCCTCGGCACGCTCGGTTTCCACCCCCAGCTGGCCGAGCAGATGTGCCGTGACGCCGGGTTTAGCCGCTTCGCCGTCCACGACTTCGACGATCCCGCCAACCTCTACTACGAGGTACGGCCGTAGCCTAGGAGGTGTCGCGCTACTGTCAGGCCGATATGGACATGACCCTGGTAGGGACCCGGGCATCGGCCCTCCCGCCTGACGACGACCACCCCTACCGGACCGGCGCCTGGCGTCCGCAGCAGCACGAGTTCGACGCCGCCGACCTCGACGTTACCGGCGATCTTCCCGCCGACCTGGAGGGGATCTACCTTCGCAACACCGAGAACCCGGTCCGCCCGCCGATAAAGCGCTACCACCCATTCGACGGAGACGGGATGATCCACGCGGTCAGCTTCCGGGCCGGCCGGGCGGCCTACCGGAACCGCTTCGTCCGCACCGACGGGCTCCTCGCGGAGGAAGCGGCCGGCCAGCCGCTCTGGGCTGGTATTGCTGAAAATCCACGTCTCTCGCGGCACCCGGGTGGCTGGGGAGCACGGGGGCGGATGAAGGATGCGTCCTCTACCGACGTGGTCGTCCATGCCGGCATCGCCTTGTCGAGCTTCTGGCAGTGCGGCGACGTCTATCAGCTCGATCCGCGCGGCCCCGTGTCCACGGACGAGATCGGGCGGCAGCTCACGCCGAAAGCTGCAACGAACGCCTTCGGGCGGCTCGCTCGTAAAGCCGCAATCAGCACGACGTCACTCCATAGCACGCGGCACACTGCGGCAACCCATCTGATCGCGGGCGGGATCGAGGTCACGACCACGGCGGCGATCCTCGGGCACTCGACGCACGGTGACATTGTCGATCTACAGCCACGTCGTCGAAGGCAACTAGACGCCGCGATGGACGCGCTCGGCGAACGCCTCGAGCAGATGCGTTCTCGCGTCGTCGATGCTCTCGAGAATTCGGATGGCCACCGAATGGCTACCGCGGACGATCCGGCAAAGAAAAAAAGCCCGCGCTAACGGGCTTTCAATGGTTGCGGGGACAGGATTTGAACCTGTGACCTTCAGGTTATGAGCCTG
>PMHH01000094.1 GCA_003156595.1 Acidimicrobiaceae bacterium | reverse complement strand
CCCCAGTAGCGCTGTCGGGACAACAACCAATCCCGCAGCCGGTAGTTGACCTTCCGGGCGCCGATGGCCTCCGCTTCCAGCCAGTCGATGGCCCGGGCCTTGGCTTCGGCGGTGTCGCTGATCCCGTTGAGCCACTCACTGTTGATCCGGGCGCCGTCGCCGGTGTACGCCTCACCCTCCCAGCCCTCAGGTGGCTCGACGGTGCGGATGATCGGCAGGCCGTAGGCGGTGGCGAAGTCCCAGTCCCGCTGGTCCTCAGCGGGTACGGCCATGATGGCCCCGGTCCCGTACGTCATCAGGACGTAGTCGGCCAGGTAGATCGGCACCGGCTTGCCGCTGAAGGGGTTGACGGCGCGGGCACCGGTGAACACACCCCGTTTGTCGAGGGGTGCCTCGGTGGACTGGCGTTCGATGTCGGTCTCGCCGCTGACGCGCTCGACGAAGGCGCTGACCTCGTCCCGGTGGTCGGCCGTTGTGATCACGTCGACGAGCGGATGCTCGGGAGCCAGCACCACGAATGTCATGCCGAACGACGTGTCAGGCCGGGTGGTGTACACGCTCACCGTGTCGTCGCGGCCCGCGATGCGCAGGCCGAACTGGGCGCCCTCCGAGCGGCCGATCCAGTTGCGTTGCATCGTCTTGACCCGCTCGGGCCAATCCAGTTCGTCAAGGGCATCGAGCAGCTCGTCCGCGTAAGCCGTGATCCGGAAGAACCACTGCTCGAGGTCGCGCTTGACGACCAGATCTCCGCTTCTTTCGCAGGTGCCATCCGGAAGGACCTGCTCGTTGGCGAGGACCGTGTGGCAACCAGGGCACCAGTTGACGGGAGCGTTCTTGCGGTAGGCCAGACCGGCTTCGAGGAACCGCAGGAAGATCAGCTGGTTCCAGCGCATGTACAGGGGATCGTGGCTGTGGATCTCCCGGCGCCAGTCGTAGCAGGCTCCGAGGCGCTTCAGGCTGGACTTGAGCTCCTCGATGCGGGCCTCGGTGAAGGGGCGGGGGTGGCTACCGCTCTTGATGGCGGCGTTCTCCGCCGGCAGGCCGAAGCTGTCGAATCCGATGGGGCTGAGCACCGCGTAGCCCTGCATGGTCCGCTGCCGCACCAGCAGGTCTCCGAAGGTGTAGTTGCGGATGTGGCCCTGGTGGGCGGGGCCGCTCGGGTAGGGGTACATGCAGAGGACGTAGTACGGCGGGCGGGGGTCGTCGTTGTCGACCTGGTACGCGCCTTCCTCAGCCCAGCGCCACTGCCATTTGGTCTCCACGGCCTGGGGGTCGTACGGCTCTGCCATAGCCGTACAGGGTACCGGTGCGGCGCCTTCCCCCCCCGATGGTTAAGAGCAGGCGAGGGTTCCGGTTGGCTGCTCAGTCAGCTCCGTGGTTCGTCGATCGTGGACGGCCCGACATGATCGTCCAGCCAGACGGCCAGGGGTCGGGCGGCCCGGAAGAAGTCGGCGACCCGGGTCTTGGCGCCGGCCGTGCCCAGCCAGGCCGCGACCGGCCAGTGTTTCCAGGCGATGAGTCCCTTGTTGCGCAGGAGATCGACCCGGGGGTGGTCCTTCGGATAACCCCTCGGGGCGGTCTTGAGCGGGTTGGTGCCGACGACGTCGATCTTGGCCCGCTTGACCTCGGCGATCACCCGCTCGAGCTGGGGTGCCGTCGCGTCACCGGTGACCAGCCGGCGGTACCGCTCCAGTTGATCGGATGCCAGTTGGTACATGCCTGACCCCGCGGCGAGGCCGTCCGCCGAGAGCTGCAGGTAGCCGGCAGCAAGAGTGGCCGCGATGTTGGTCTTGTACGGCGACTTGTCGGCGCTAAAGCGGACGTCGCGGTTGGGGCGGAAGATCCGGCCCTCGCCGAACTCGTCCGCCAGATCGGTCAACAAGGCCGCCATGGGGGCGTGCACCGACTCGACGTACACCGCCTTGTGCTCCGACCAATACCCCTTGGAGTTGTCGGCCTCAAGACCCTCGTAGAACTCCAAGGCCTCCGCCGGCCACCCCTTAAATGTCATAGAGCGCGAATGTACCGGCCCGGCCGGGAGGCGGCCGGCTGCTAGGCTCCGCTTCGCCTTCTGGGGGCGTAGCTCAGTTGGTAGAGCGCTTGCATGGCATGCAAGAGGTTCGTGGGTTCGATTCCCATCGCCTCCACCCTTTGACCAGCACTTTTGTGGTTGGCGTGGGCCCGGATCACCCGGCTGGGTGCCTAACGGGGTGCCTAACTGGAGTGAGATGGGGTGCCTAAACCGATCACGGACGCGTGTTGGGAGACCGCTACCCCGACGTCGACACGACGGTATCCAGGTGGGCTTGGTTGTCTACGGGAGCTAGCCGAAGAGAGACTCCATCGCGTTCACGTGGGCGTCGATCGACGGCTTCACCTGGTGGCGGTAGTGCTGCTCGAGCATTCGCGTCGAGGTATGGCCGAGGACGTCGGCGATTTCCTCGAGGGGCACGCCGGCGGCCGAGAGCAGTGACGCGGCTGAGTGGCGCAGCTCGTTCGGTGTCCAGTGGCCGAGACCGGCGCGCTCGGTGATCTTGTCGAAGGCGGCGCGGAGGTTGCTCGGATCAAGTGGCGTGCCGATGGTGGTCGTGAAGACGTGGCCGGTGTCGCGCCACGCGCCGCCTGGCGCCTTGAGCTGATCCTCGCGCTGGCGTTTGCGTTGCGTCCGTAGAGCCTCGATTACCGGCTGAGGAAGGGTGAGCGGGCGGCGTGACTTCGGCGTCTTGGTCTCGCCGACGCGGAGGCCGGTCCTCTCGCTCTTCAGTGACACCTCGACGCTGAGCCGCAGGGCGTCGAGGTCGATGTCGGACCAGCGCATCCCGGTCAGCTCGCCGGGCCGGAGGCCGAGCATCAGGCCGACCACGATCAAGCCTTCGAGGCGGTCGCCGGAAGCTGCTTGGAGCAACTTTGCCGCCTGCTCCGGTGTCAGGGTCCTCCGGGCCGCTGGGCGTCTCGTGGCCGGCATCTCGGATATCCGAGCAACGTTGCGGGCGACCTTCCCGCGTCGCTCCGCCACGGCGAGCGCTTGGCCGAGATAGGACCGCACCCGATTGATGCTCGAACGGCTCCTCCCCGCCGTCGCCATCCCGGCGAGTAATCCCTCGACGTCCTCTGGTTTGAGGTCGCGCATCCGCAGGCCGCCGAGCGCCGGCTTGATCCACGTCTCGACCGCCCACCTGGCATTGTCGACCGTGTTCGAGCTCTTGTCACCCGACGCTGCCTTCGCCTCGAGGTTTGCCAGCCACCAGCCGAGATGCTCGCCGAGGCGGTCAGAGGAGGCGACGGGCAGCCCGCTGGCCTGACTGTGTCGGAGCTCGTCGAGTCGGGCCCGGACCTCCGTCTTGGTACGTCCGAATACCTTCGGTCGGCGGCGCTTACCGCCGGGCCCGACACCGAGGTCGATCTGACCGACCCAGCGACCGCGGGCTTCGTCACGGTAGATAGCCCCTTCGCCATGGCCTCGGCGCCGCTCCGACCCGGTGCGGACGGCTTCGTGATCACTTTCCTTCGTGGATGCCATCGGTCGACTCCTTGCAGGTGAAGGCTACAAACCGACTAGGACCGAACTCGCGGGCTCACGGCCGTTGATCCTTCTTCCTTGCCGGCATCTGTTGATCCGGTTCGTGAGCGGCGAGGCTCTCCTTGAAGAACTGCTCGTTGGCTTCGGCCAGTCTGTTGCCCTTGGCGACGTCGGCTCGCATGGCTTGGAGGCGGCGGATGTGTTCGTCTTCGTCGAGGTTCGCGAGGATCTCGTGTTTCTCGACGTCGAAGACCAGGTCGGCGAGGGAGCGAAGGGTGTCTTGCAGCTGTTCCAGGCTGCCTTTGAAGTGTTTGCGGATGAGGTGGTGGGCGCGGATGAGGGCGATCTCTCCGGCGACGGCCCGGATCTGCTGGCGTTTCTCTTCGGAGAGGGGGTATGGGAGTTCGTGGCGGGGGGTGAAGGTCCATTCGTCGAGGATGGTTTCCCATTCGGAGAGGTTGTCGGGTCGCCCGAGCACCGCCTCGAGCATGGTCATGGTGTCGATTTGGGAGCCGGGGACGTGGACGTAGATGCCGGTGGGGGGTGGGGTGAGGAAGTACAGGACGGGCACGTCGAAGGCCCGGGCGAAGGTGACGAGGTCGTCGGCGGTGAACTCGCGGACGCGGTTGCCGGTGACGGAGCGTTCGGCGTGGGCGACCATGGCTTCGGTCCAGTCTTTGCCGGCCACTCTGGAGAGGAGTCGGGCGACTTCGCCTTGGGTGAGACCGCGCCGGTTTCGTAGCCGGTTGAGGTTGCCGGCGACGACCTGGTTGGGGGTCCAGGCGGTCCAGGCTGGTGCGGGTTTGGGTTTGGGTTTGGGCATCGGGGTTTCCTGTCGCAACTCGATGACAGCAGCGGGGATCACACGGTTGTAACTTCGTCCCGCCTGGGGCAGACTATGCGCGATCTGAGTTTGCGTCAATGGTAGCAACGGTCAGTTGTGGTCAGTGGCGGTCAGTCCCGGTTCGTGTCGGTCAGCTGGGAGGTTGCGATGGGTTTGGTGGATGCTCCCGATTTCCTAACCTTGGAGGAGACGGCCGCGATCTTGCGGATCGGCCGTAACCAGGCGTATGAGCTGGCACGGGTGTGGCGGACCACCGGCGGCCAGCGCGGCGTGCCGGTGGTGGAGTTCGGCCGGCTGCTGCGGGTCCCCAAGGCGGCCCTGCTACGCCTGGCCGGGCTGGGCGAGCCGGAAGGGGTGGATCGTGCCGGCTGAGCCGGCCGGCTGCAGTCTGCGTTTGGATTCTCGGGCGCTCGGCTTGGGGTATCGGTTCGGCTCGGACACGCTGCTGGTCCTCTTGGACCTGGCCGCCCATGCGACTGACTCGCCGGAGGGGATCGTGGTAGCCGCCAGTTACCGTGACGTCGCCCGGCGCCTGGGAGTGTCCAAGGACACGGTCGGACGGCGGATGGCGGTATTGCGCCACGCCGGGGTGGTCGTGGAGCTGGCCGATCGCGGGGTAGATCGCTTCGAGACTCGCGCCTACCGGCTGTACCTCGACTTCGCCGGCGTCGCCCGCGAGCAGGCGCCCGCCGGGCTGTGAACCTCCGGGGCGAAGGCCTTGGCGGTTCCGACCGGTCTGCGGTTGTGTTGTCGGCGGAGTGTCGTTCGCTGCGTCGGGTGCTGCGTCCGTTGGTGTGGGTGATCCTCGAAGAGGTCGCCCTGGACGCGGTCGTCGAGGACGGCCGGCTGGTGGCGCGCACCTCGGCCCGCCAGGTCGCTGAACGTCTGGGGATCGACCCGGGTACAGCGGCGGCCGCTCTTGGCGATCTCCGTAGGCGTGGCCTGGTTACGTCGTTCCGGGAGGACGGGCCGGCGGGCCGTTTCGGTCTGTCGGTCTACCAACTGGGGGCGGTAGCCGGCTTGGCGGTCGTGTCACCATGTGCGGCCCAACCATATGTGGCCTCGCCATGGATGGCACAGCCGGCCGGGGCTGAACCCGCACAGGTGATTCGGTGTTTGGGTCGCCCGCCTGCGAAGACGCCATTGGGGGCGGCACCCGGCGTCGATCGGCCAGGCCACCGGAGTTCATCGACTGACGCACCGGAGCTGGCTTCGTCTCTGGCCGGCTCGGTCGACGGTCGTGAGGGGACCGGCGCGGCTGGTTCAGCTCGTCGTCTCAGTGGCCGTGCGGCTCCTGGCCGGGAGCCGGTGCAGTGCCCGCAGCAGGGGACGTTCGACCTCGGGTCGGAGTCACCATGACGCCGCCGGCGGTTGCCTCCCCGCAGGGGTGGCAGGTGTCTGTGCTGGTTTGGCTTGTTGTAAGTGATGGTTGTGATTGTGATGGTCGTGATTGTGAAGGTCGTTGTCGTAGTCGTAATGGTTGTTGTCGATGCTGATGTGGTTGGCGGTGCTGTGAAGTGTTGACGGTGACGGGGTTGTCGAACGCCGAGTATCTGATCAGCTCGGTGGCGTTGAGCATCGACGAGTACTACGCGGGGGTCGGCGAGTCACCGGGGGTGTGGACCGGCCGGTGGGCCGAACAGCTGGGATTGTCGGGGGTGGTCGAGGCCGACCAGCTGCGGGCCCTGGTCGACGGCAGGCACCCGTTGAGCGGCGAGGATCTGCTGGCCGGGTCGCGGCCGCGCAAGGTGTTGGCTTTCGATCTGACGTTCTCGAGCCCCAAGAGCGTGTCGCTGTTGTGGGCGCTGGGCTCGGAGGAGGTCTCCGACATTGTGGCCGGCGCGCACCGGGAGGCGGTGGAGGTGGCGCTTGCGTTCCTGGAGGAGCACGGGGCGGTGGCCCGGGTCCAGGAGAAGGGAATCCGGCGACGGGTGAAGACTTGGGGGTGGGCGGTGGCCGGGTTCATGCATCGCACCAGCCGGGAGGGCGATCCTCAGTTGCATACGCACTGTCTGGTGGCGAACCTGGTGGCGCGCGTGACCGACGGCCGGTTCGTGGCGTTCGATGGCGGGCCGTTGCATGAGTGGGCTCGGGCGGCCGGGTGCGTCTATCAGAACCATCTGCAGCGGGCCCTGTCCGAGCGGCTCGGGGTGACCTGGGGCCCGGACCGGCACAACACCCGGGAGATAGCCGGTTTCAGCCCGGAGCAGTTGCGGGCGTTCTCCAAGCGGACCGCCCAGATCGAAACCGAACTGGAGGCCTCCGGGGCGAACTATGAGTCGCCGGCGCTGCGCATGGCCGCTGACGACGAGGCGTCCCTGGCCACCCGTCGCGGTAAGGATCATTCGTTGACCCCGACGCTCCTGGCCGACCGCTGGCGGGAGGAAGCGGCCCAGGTTGGGCTGGCCGTCGGGGCCGATCTGGACCGGACGGTCTGCTTTCGGGCTCAAGCGTCGGTGGCGGCGGGCTGGGAGGAGATCACCGCCGTCCTGGTCGATCCCGAGGTCGGGTTGTGCGCCCGGTCGGCCCGGTTCACCCACGCGGATGTGGTCGAGCACATCTGCGCAATCTCGGGCGGACGGCTCTCTACCGGGGAGGTCGTGGCGATGGCCGCCCGGTTCGTCGACTCCGACTTGGTCGTCCGTCTGACCCCCGATGATGGCGACGGCCGACGGCGCGCCGCGCTGTGGTCGACGGTCGCCCACCGGGCGCTGGAGGATCGCACGCTGGCGCTGGTCGACACCCTGGCCAGCCGCCCCACCGCCGCCGTCGATGCCGCGGCAGTCGATGCCGCGCTGGCAGACGCGGCCGGCCTGGGGGAGGACCAGGTGGCCGCGGTACGGGTGCTGACTGGAGCTGGTGGCGCCCTGCGTGCCGTTCTATCTCCGGCCGGCTACGGCAAGACCACGATGCTTCACACCGCAGCCCGGGCCGCCGCCGGCGACGGCCGGCCCGTGATCGCGGTGGCCACCACGGCCAAGGCGGTGGCCGAACTCGCTGGCGCCGGCCTGGACGCTCGTACCATCGCCCGCCTGCGTATCGATCTGACCGACGGGCCCCTCGCCGCGGGGACGGTGGTGGTGCTCGACGAGGTCTCCCAGACCCCCACTGCCGAGGTCCTGGCCGTGCTGGCGGCGGTCGACGCCTGCCCGGGCGGGAGTCTGTGGGTGCTGGGCGATGCCCGCCAATCCCAGCCGGTCGGCCCGGGCGGGATGGCCGACCACATCGAGGACCTCGCCGCCTCAGGTCGCATCCCAGCGACCAGGCTGACGGTGAACCGCCGCCAGCTCGACCCCGCCGATCGCCAAGCTCTTGACCTGCTCCGCCGGGGAGAGGTGGCCGGCTCCCAGCAGTTGCGGGCCGGGCACGGCTGGGAGCACGAGCACGCCCGCCCGGGGGACACCCGCCAAGCGATGGCCGCCGCGGTTTGCGCCGACATCGACAGTCACGGAGCGGAATCGGTGGCCGCGTTGGTGGTGTCCCACACCGATGCTGAGGACCTCGCCGACCGCATCCGGGGGCATCTGGTCAAGACCGGTGTTCTTGGGGGTCCGATCATGACCGGCCCGGGATGGACCAGCGACCGTGACTACCAGGCTGGCGACCGTGTCCTCCTGCACGCCCGGGTTGGCCCGTCGGGCGGCCGACTGGTCAACGGGACCACCGCCACCATCACCCGGGTCGAGGATGCGGGCCTCACCGTCCGGGTCGACCGCAGCGACCAAGAGTCGTTGCTGCCGGTCAGCTTCGTGGCCGGGACCCGCAAGGACGGCTCTCCCAACCTGTCGCACTCGTGGGCCCGCACCGTCGACGGGGCCCAGGGCGGCACCTGGGAGACCTGCCACCTGCTGGGCAGCGCCGCCCTGGACGCCTACCGGGGTTACACCGGCCAGTCCCGTTCCCGCCAGCCCACCCACACCTGGAACACCAAACCACTCATCACCGTCGACCACGGCGGGATCCTGGCCGACCGGCGCGACCCGGCCGAAATGGTCGCCCAAGCGCTGTCCCGCCAACCCGATCCGACCCTGGCCGCCCGCAGCGACCCCTGGATCGTAGACCACCAACTGCGCGACCTGATAGTCGAACACCAGCGGGTGCTGGCCGGCCGGCCCACCGACCCCGGCGAGACCCTGGCCGACGCCCTCAAAGAGCTGGCCAAGGCGGAAGCCTGGCTGACCCACACCGACACCGTCGCCGCCCACAGCGCCCGCCGGCTCGACGGCCACGGCGCTCTCGCCGGGCTGAGCCGACGCGGTAGAAGCGAACGCCGTGATCTGCGGGAGAGCTTCGCGGTCGACGATCAGCGGGCCCAGGAAGCCAACCACAGGCGAGCCGAGATCGCGGCGCGGGTAGCTGCCCTGCAGCATGACCGGGACATCTTGGAGAAATTCGACAGAGCCGAAGGATGGCGGCGAGCCGACATCGGCAGACTCCACGATCAGCTCGATGACCACTGGGCTCGAGTCCTCGTCACCTGCGTCCGCGCTGATGACCCGCTCGCCTTCGGCGTTGACAAGCTGCGACACGCCCGCGCCACCACCGCCGCCGGACTGAACCAGATCGACGCGCGGATCCCTCCAGACCAGGGTGAGGAATGGCATCAGGCCCGCCGTCAGCTGCCGGACCTGGTCAGGGCCCGACTCCAGGCCGAGCAGGCGCTCACCAACAGCCAGGCGAACCTCGGGGCGGCCAGCCGGCGGCGGTGGGGACGCCTCGATCATGACGCCATCGCGGGCGCCCACGCCAAGGTCGCCGTTGGCGAAGACCGCCTGGAGCAGGCCGTGGCCGCGGAATCCGACCTCCGGGAGCACCTCGCGGAGATCGCCAGGCACCAGCAACAGCGCCAGCGAGTCATCACAGACAGCGGACCGCGGCGCCAGGAGCTGGCCGCCGCCCTCGGCCAGCTCGACGCGGCACTGGACCACACCCGGTCCGGGCGGGTCCGGGCCCTCGGCGATCAGCCACCCACCTACCAAGTCCAACGGCTCGGGGAGCCGCCCCGTTCGGAGGCCGGGCGGGCCGTGTGGTGCTATCACGCCCTGCCCATCGAAGCTGCCCTCGACCGCAACGACGGAGCCAGCATGCCCTGGCCCGGATGGAGCCCCCAGACCGATCGGGCCAGAAGAGAAATCGCTGTCGCCGACCGGCATCTGGAAAGCAGCGGAGACGGGGTCAATCCCAGCGGGTGGGCCGCGCTAGCCCAACAGGCCGCCACGATCTGCGACGACATGATCAAAGAAGAGAGGAACCGCCAGGCCGCCGGCCAGGCCAGGTCACCGGCACATCAGGCCGAACACCATCTCCACATCGACCACTCAATGCGTCCCGCCGGCCCCCAAATCGGCCTATGAGAGAAGAAGACGCCCCCTGGTGCGGCACAAGAGTGCTGCAAGGTGTTTCCCGGCCGCTGATGAGGGCATCTTCATCACTACTCACGTCGGGAGCTTCAGCAGCTCTCCTTCACGACGAGTCACGGTCAAGCCCGGCCGAAGGCCGCCCGCAGGGCGTGGGCTTGACGGTGACGTGCGGGAGTAGCCGGAAGGGACGAACAATGCTACAGGAGCCCCGCCAGGGGCTCCTGGATGCCCGCCGTCGCCAGCCAGCCAGCAATTCCGCACCTGTTCATCGTCCGATGTCACCAGATCTACCGACAGCCTGCTGCCAGCAGCAAGCAGGCGCCGGGAACAGGTCGTTCATAAGTGCCGCCGACCCGGCGTTGGAGGACACCCAGCCGCGTAGTTATGGGGCAACGTTCGGGGGCACCCTGTTCACGCGTGTCGACCTGGACGAGTTGGTTGACCGGTTGTCGGAGGATCTCGGGCGCACGTTCTGGCGAGCTCTCGCACGTTGGGCGGTCAGGAGAGCGTGGCCTTCCCGAACTCCGGACCCACGGCATTGCGGAGACGCTTATAGCTGTCGAACAACCAGTCGATGTATTGCCCGAATTCCTCGGAGTTAGTGACATCGCCATGCTGATAGACAGCTATCCGGCAGGCTCGCTTCGATTCCAGTTCTTCCCACGAAAGTGGTCCGCCAAAGACTTCCTCAATTGTGGGGCGAACAGCCTCAAGTTTCTTGAAGAGATCAAGGCTGCCCTCCTGGTCGCCAGTGTCGAGGTATACCTCTGCCGAGATCCGCTGCTGGTTGCGGAAGCTCACATTGAAGCTGACTCCGGGCGTGAACCACAGGAGACTGGTCCAGTTCGCGGGCCCTGGCTTGTGCGAGTTCGTCCAACCTGGATGCTCATCGTGAATGCGCCTTAGGAATTGGGTCCAAAAATCTAGATACAAGGGACCTTTACCAGCTTGACCTGCGGCAACCTTGGCTTTAGTGGCAGTCTGGGCTGCCCAATCATTTGGCTGCGCGATCAGCTCGAACAGCGGCGCCGGCGTCGACTCGCCGATTCGCACCACGCCGATTCGAACGGCGAAGAATCGGGCGTTCTCGCCGGCCAGCTGATTGAGGTAGTCGAGGGCTTGCCGATGCTCGGCTCGGAAGTCGGTGGCGAGCCACACCACAGTTCGTGCCTCGGTGCCGGCCGCGTAGGTGAGGAGCTTCCCCAGGTGATCGTGGTCGGTAGCCGTCAGCTGGTTCTCGACCACCAGCACACAGTCGTGAGTATTATCTCTCCCAAGCAGGTCAAGGTTGAAGTCGCCTACAGCATGTTCGGCGACGCTGAGCTCGAGATCGATCCCGAGCACGCCTGCCAGAACCTCCGCGTTCTCCAGGAGCCAAGGCGTGAAGTGATGAGCCTCGTGTTCCCATACCTTTCGTGGATCAAGGGACTCAAGCCGCCCCAATAACATGTCCATGTATGTCATCCTGCCACTGACCAGCTGCCGACGCCTCGAGACGCGTAGATGATGCTGCGCCCGGGGGAGTAACTCCGGCAAGGCGCCGACCTCGAAGAGCAGGCACTTGCTCTCCTAGAGCACCCCAGGCTTCCAGCGGAGGAAAGGCGGTTCAGGGCTGTACGCGCGACTCGTGGGCTTGCCATCGACCGTGACGTTCAGCGGGGACAGCTGTCCCCTGTTCGGCCGCCAGGTGGCGGGAGCTCGGCCCGAACCAGCGTCTGTGAGTGCCGAATACCTCATCCGAAGCGTTCACCTGCGCTTTCGCGGGGATGGCGCCCCAAACGAACNNTCTCTCCCCCGGCGACTAGAGGTGTGACGTCCGTCATATCTAGGAAGGCATCCGTGCTCTGGGCGCAAGTTCATCCATGACCCATGACCCATGACCCATGACCGCCGGAGTTCGTTAGATGACATGATACCTAATATAATACTCCCTACCTACACCTAAACGCATAGGAAAGGAAATCGGCCAATCTCAGAGTGTCTCGCTGACCTGGCGTTTGGGGGCGGTCGGGCGTCGCGATAACGGGGCGCGGATTATGGGACGCCTCGTTGCTCGATTGCGTAGCACCCAGGACGCTACCCTGCCCACCGGAACCTACCTATGAAGCATGGAGCCCACATGTCCTTCATCACTGTTGGCGGGGCCGTCTACACCGAGTCCCAAGCGAAGGCCGTCATCGCGGGATTTGCATTCGGAACCACATCCCTCAACTGGTCCTCTCCACCCGGCTCTGTCGGTCCGCCACCATCGGCATCGACTAGGGGCCGGTGGGGCTACCGCACTTATGACTGCTTACCGGCCGACACCGGCCCGCTCAGTGTCGCCGACCTCTCCATCACCGCCTCAATCGACAGCCGCGTCGATGGCGAGGCGATCCTCGGAATGCTCGGAGTCGCCCCCGAAACGTCGGAGGCGTTCGCCCGAATACCCCCGTGGGTTAAGTTCTGGGACCTTCCTCAGGGGCACCTCGCTTCGTTGCCGCCCGCTGGCACCGACTCGTCGTGGATGTTCCGCGCGTGGTCTTTACTGAGCGGGGTGCCCGGCGTCGGCGTGGCCATCGCCAACAAGACTCTCCACCACAAGAGGCCATGGCTGTTCCCCCTGCTGGACGGGGTGACCGAGAAGGCATACCCCCTCGGTCAGGCGTGGGTGCACGTCCACCGAGAGTTGACGACACAACAACCACAGTTCGCAAAACTGGAAATCTGGTTCACGGACCGCGCCATCCAACACCAAGGGACGCCGCTGTGGCGCCTTCGCCTCCACGACATCCTTCTCTGGTCCGACCTATCCGGCGCTAGAGTTGAGGCAGAGAACCTAGGGGGGCCATTCATCTGACTGAGCCGGCGGGCACGCCTCGCCCGTAGGCATCCGTCCCGAGGTCCCGTTCGGATCCGCTGGCTGCGAGAACCAAACTTCAGGACTACACCCGGCTCATACCCGACACCACGATCACGACGCCCTGAGTCTCCTCCCCACCGGTTCCGGAAGCCGTAGGTTCACCCTCCATGTCCACAAAGGGTGAGACATCTCGATCATCCACCATCTGAGTGTTGAGGGCGAGGAAGGTTCTCGACGTGGAGGGGCGTCCAATTCGACCCGGGCGGCCCGCGACCCAGCGGTCCGGCGCCCGGCGAGTCGGATGGCATCCCTCGAAATATCCCCCCCGCAATCCCCGAGCCGGCGTTCAGGGTCACCTGCC
>PMHH01000164.1:22000-45669 GCA_003156595.1 Acidimicrobiaceae bacterium | reverse complement strand
CCCGTGGTCGGCATCGCCGCCAGCCCGGCCCGGCCCGGCTAGGCGCCGGATGAGGCGGCCCCGGTTAGAGGGTCGCGGCAGGACCGCGGCATGATCAAGGCCGCGGCGACTTGGCGCGGTCCTGTCTGCCGGTTCGGGGCGTGGCTGACTGCGGTCGTACTGACCGTCGCGACGGTGGCCGTGGGGACAAGCGTGGCAGGCGCCGGCGAGGCCGGAGCCGACTCGTTTGCTCAGTGCTCCACCACCGTCGGGGAGATCGTGGTCGTGGACTTCGTCCACTGGGACGGCCAGATAATCCGAGGCTGCGATGCCACCTTGACCACCGGCTACAACGCGCTCTACCAGGCGGGGTTCATCACCGAGGGGACCCAGGAAGACGGGCCGGGCTTCATTTGCCGGATCGGATTGGCCAACCAGGGAGCGTCCAGCTACAAACCGACCCCTTCGCAGGATTCGTGCGTGAACACCCCGCCAGCATCGGACTACTGGTCGTACTGGCACGCCGACGCCGGGCAGCACACGTGGAGCTACAGCCAGCAGGGGCCGATCAGCTACCAGCCCCCGCCGGGCAGCGTAGACGCCTGGGTGTATGGGCCCACCAACATCTCCGGTACCACCGGGCAGCCCCCCTTCGCGCCCTCCGAGGTCCGGGCCACCAACACCTCGCCGGCTGCCTCGGCAACCACCAGCACATCGACGGCGGCGACCAGCCCATCTCCCACCGCCCCGACCCCGGTACCGACAGCGTCGCCCACAACGTCAGCTTCGCTCTCTGCCACCGTCTCTTCGACCACCAACCCGGCTTCGGCCGGGGCCGGAACCGGAAAGGGGTCTACCAAGAGCCCGTCATCGTCGAAGGACTCGACCACTACGACCCTCGCGGGCACCGCGGGCAGACATGCACAGACGGGCGGCCCACCGGCTACCGGCCCAGTGACTACTACGACACCTCAAGGGAAGGTGAGTCAGACGCGGCCCAAGATCGTGACCCTCGGTCCGCTGGCCGCGGGGCGTCCCCCGTCCTCGGCCGGTTCCCCCTTACCCTTCGCCATCGGCGCCACGGTGGTCCTCGTACTCGTTGCCGGCGGCGGGCTGGTGGCGCGGCGGCGACACCGCAGTAGCGGGCCATGACCGCCCGCCCACGCCGCTGGGGCCTGACAGACGGTCGGCGGGTACCGCGCCCTCTGCATCCAATCGCCTGGTGGGTCTGGGCTTTGGGGTTGGCGACCGCGGCCAGCCGGACCAGCAACCCGCTCCTGCTCGGCCTGCTCCTCGGGGTGCTCGGGGTGGTAATCGCCAACCGGCGCAGCGACGCCCCGTGGGCCCGGGCGTTCAAGTACTACCTTTACCTGGCCCTCACCGTGGTGGCCATCCGGGTGATGTTCCGATCGGTGTTCGGCGGCGACATCGATGCCGCCACCATGCACGTATGGTTCCGGCTGCCCCGGGTGCCGTTGCCGTCGTGGGCGGCGGGGGTGCAGCTCGGCGGCCCGGTAACCGCCGAGGGGACGCTCTCGGCGCTCTACGACGGTCTGCTGCTCGGCACCCTGGTGTGCTGCGTCGGGGCGGCTAACGCCCTGGCCAACCCCAAGCGGGCCCTGCGCGTCCTTCCCGGCGCCCTCTACGAGCTGGGCGTGGCGGTCGTCGTGTCGCTATCAGTGGCCCCGCAGCTGGTCGAGAGTGTCCAGCGGGTTCGCCGAGCCCGCAAGCTACGGGGAGGGACGGGGGTAGGCCTCCACGCTCTACGGGAGGTGGCCATCCCTGTCCTCGAAGATGCCCTGGAGCGGTCGCTGCAGCTGGCCGCGGCCATGGACTCCCGTGGCTACGGGCGCACGGGTAGAGCATCACGCCGGTCCCGGCGGGTCACCGGGGTGCTCATGATCGCCGGCATGTGCGGGCTGTGCGTAGGGGCCTCCGGGCTGCTCGATCCTTCGGTGCCGAGACTGATGGGGCTTCCCGCCCTGGCCGGGGGCACGCTGGCGTGCGCCGCGGGCCTGGTCATCGGAGGCCGGCGGGTCCAGCGCAGCCGTTACCGGCCCGACCCGTGGGCCGGCGCCGAATGGCTGGTCGCCCTGTCAGGTCTGGTCCCCGCGGCTGTCCTCGTGGCGGGCTTCGGTTTCTCCGCTGGCAGCGTCAACCCGTCCACCTACCCGCTCGTCTGGCCGGAGCTGCCGGCCGTGCCCGCTCTGGCCATCCTGGTCGCTGCGGTGGCCGCGATCGCGGCCCCGCCCCCGACCCGCCCGGCCCGCACCCAGACCCAGGAAGAGGGTCCTTCGCGGCCCAAGCAGTCCGACCCCACCGCGTCTGCCGGGGAGCGGCCAGGCCGCCTGGGGGTGCCGGCGTGATCGACTTCGACCACGTCACTGTCACCTACGCGGACGCGGCCGGCCCGGTGCTGGTCGACGTAAGCCTTCACGTCCCCGAAGGCGAGCTGGTCCTCGTGGTCGGCCCCACCGGGGTCGGCAAGTCCACCCTTTTGGGGACGGTCAACGGGCTGGTACCCCACTTCACGGGTGGCACCCTGGCCGGCCGAGTCACCGTCGACGGCCGCGACACCCGCACCCATCCGCCCCGGGAACTGGCCGACGTGGTCGGCGTGGTCGGCCAGGACCCCCTGTCCGGCTTCGTCACCGACACTGTCGAGGAAGAGCTGGCCTACAGCATGGAACAGCTCGCGGTGCCCCCTGATGTGATGCGCAAGAGAGTCGAGGAGACCCTCGACCTGCTCGGCATAGCCGAGCTGCGCGACCGGCCCCTCCACCAGCTCTCGGGCGGCCAGCAGCAGCGAGTAGCGATCGGATCGGTCCTCACCGCCCATCCCCGGATCCTGGTCCTCGACGAGCCCACCTCGGCCCTCGACCCCACCGCCGCCGAGGAGGTCCTCGCCGCCATAACCCGGCTGGTCCACGACCTGGGGGTGACGGTGCTCCTAGCCGAGCACCGCCTGGAGCGGGTCGTCCAATATGCCGACCGGATAGTCGAAGTGCGCGCCGACGGGACCGTCAGCGACGGCCCGCCCGCCTCCATGCTGGCCACCACCACGGTCGCGCCCCCGGTGATCGAGCTGGGCCGCCTGGCCCGCTGGGACCCTCTGCCCCTCTCCGTGCGAGACGCCCGCCGGCACGCCGGCGCCCTTCAGGCCCGGCTCTCGGGCCGGCCTTCACCCCTACCCCGGCACAGGTCGGCTGCGCCGGCCCGCGCTGAAGGATCCCTGGTGTTGTCAGCCCGCAACGTGGTCGTCCGCTACGGCCCGGTCGTAGCCGTCCGGGGAGTCGACCTCGATCTGGCCAGTGGACAGGTCACCGCTGTCATGGGCCGCAACGGATCGGGCAAGTCATCGCTGCTGTGGGCCCTGCAAGGATCGGGCCCCCGCCAAGCCGGCACCGTCACAGTCAACGGCACCGACCCGGCATCGCTCCCGCCGGCCAAGGCCCGCCAGCTGGTCGGCCTGGTTCCCCAGACCCCCGCCGATCTCCTCTACCTCGACACCCTCGCCCAGGAGCTCGCTCAAGCCGACCGCGAGGCCGGCGGCGACGCGACGCTCACCGTCCGGGAGCTCCTCGACCGGCTCGCCCTCGGCATCGACGACAACATCCACCCCCGCGACCTGTCCGAAGGTCAACGCCTGGCGCTCGTGCTCGCCATACAGCTCAGCGCCGCCCCCTTGATCCTCCTGCTCGATGAACCCACCCGGGGCCTCGACTACCACGCCAAACGCAGCCTGGCCGGCATCGTCGACCTACTCGCCGGCGAGGGCCGGTCAGTGGTCATCGCCACCCACGACGTCGAGTTCGTCGCCTCGGCCGCCGACCGGGTAATCGTCATGGCCGCCGGGGACGTCGTCGCCGACGGCGCGACCGCCGACGTCCTGGTCGCCTCACCTGCCTACGCACCGCAGGTGGCCAAGATCCTGGCACCCCTCCGGTACCTCACCGTCGACCAGGTAACCGCGACCCTGCCCGTCGACCAGGTATCTGCGACCCTCCCCGAGGCGGTCCCATGACTATCGCGACCCGGCGCTCGCACAGTGCCGGGGGCGATCCCATGACCATCGCGACCCGGCGGTCGCCCAGCGCCGGGGCGGCCCGGACCTCGGCCATCCGGATTCGGCGGCGAGCCGGCCCGGTCATCGCCATGGCCTCCCTCCTCGGATTCGTCGCCTTCTTCTGGCCGTTCCTCGCCGCCCCGGGCGCCTTCGGCGACACCGCCATGCCACCACTCATGTTCGGGGCCCTTCTGATCCTTGTCATCGCCGTCGTCTTCTCAGAGATCGCCGACGGCGGGATCGACTCCAAAGCCGTCGCCATGCTCGGAGTCCTCTCTGCCCTAGGAGCGGCGCTCCGCCCTCTCGGGGCCGGTACCGCCGGCATCGAGACGGTGTTCTTCACCCTCATCATCGCCGGACGAGTCTTCGGCGCCGGCTTCGGTTTCGCCCTGGGCTGCACCACCATCTTCGCCTCCGCTCTCCTGACCGGCGGAGTCGGACCGTGGATGCCCTACCAGATGTTCGGCTGCGCCTGGGTGGGCCTCTTCGCCGGCCTGCTGCCCCCCGCCCGAGGCCGCCGAGAGATCCTCATGCTCGCGGCCTACGGAGTTCTAGCCGGCTACTTCTTCGGGTTCATGCTCAACCTCTCTTTCTGGCCCTTCACCGTCGACCCCCACAGCACCATCGCCTACCTGCCCGGCGCGTCGTTCACCGCCAACGTGCACCGCTACCTCCTCTACGACGGAGCCACCGCCCTAGGCTGGGACACCGGACGAGCAATAACCAACCTCATCTGCATCCTCGTCCTCGGCCCCGCCATGCTCGCCACCTTCCGCCGGGCCGCCCGCCGAGCCGCCTTCGAGGCACCGGTGGTCTTCGGGTCCAGCAAGGAAGCGGACCTTGGCGACCGATAAACGCCGGCAAGGCGCGGCACGATCCCTCGCCGCGACTCCTGCGGCCCGACGATCAGCCCGCCGACTTGGCACTGCAAGCCGCGCACGTGCCCGTGATGGCGAAGTGGCGGAAGTCAGCGTCGAAGCCGACCCGATCGCGGAGCTTCGTTCGCAGCGCCTGAAAGAAGTTGGCGTCGGCTTCGACGACGGTCCCGCACGCCTGACAAACCAGGTGTTGGTGGGTATCGTCGGCCAGGTGGAAGGTCGATGGACCGTGTCCCATATGGACGTGGATTATCACTCCGAGCTCTTCTAGGGCGGAGAGCGTCCGGTAGATAGTGGACTCGGCGACGTCGGGGAGGTGCACCCGGACCTCGCCGACAATGTCCTCTGCGATCAGATGTCGGTGGTTGCCGCTCGCCACGAGTACTTCGATAGTGGCCCTGCGGGACGCGGTCATCCGCTGCCCGCTCGCTCGCAGCTTGGCAACGATTCCCTCCACGGCATTCACGCTCGTCCCGCCTCTATTGCGGAGAACTTCACGCCGACCTGGCATCCATTTCCGTCCTTCGGAACAGGCTCCACTGGCTCAGCCAGCTGTGAACCCAAGAGCAGCATCTGGGGCAGCTGCCATCCTATCCTAGCTGCTCCCAGTTCTCAACAATGGAGGCCGAGTCTGACTTTACGTGGTGGAACCTCTTGCGTCCAGGTCGCAATCACGCTACCGTGCGCCGGACTGGCTCGAGCCGGGGGAGGGTTTCATACTGTGTCCGCTGACAGTCTGAGCACCGAGAGCATCGCACCGCCGACGGGGTTCGTCACGATGTTCCGCCAGTCGTTCCAGGCCATGACGCCCCATGAAAAGGTTCGGGTGGTCGGGATGTACGCCTCCATCCTGTTTATGCACGCCTTGGGCTTCTTGGTGTTCATCGCCTTCGTGGTGCCGTCGCACTACAAGGGGCTCGGGTTCGGCGTGGCCGTCACCGCTTACACCCTCGGGTTGCGTCACGCCTTCGACGCCGATCACATCTCGGCCATCGACAACACCACCCGCAAAGTCATGAACGAGCGGCAGGGAACCGACAAGCCCCGTCCTTTCGCCTTCGGCTACTTCTTCTCGCTCGGCCACTCCACCATCGTCGTGGTGATCGGCATCGGGATCATCATCGCCGAGAAGACCGTCTACGGCCAGGTGTCCAACAACAGCTCCGGCTTGGAGCGATTCGGGGGCCTCTTCGGCACCGTGGTGTCCGCCTCGTTCCTGTTCTTGATTGCCATCCTCAACCTGGTGGTCCTGGCCGGGATCATCAAGGTCTTCCAGGCCATGCGCCGGGGCGAGTACAACGAGGAGGAACTGGAGCGCAAACTGGAGAGCCGGGGATTCTTCTACCGCTTCTTCGGTCGGTGGATGAAGGCCATCACCAAGGAGTGGCAGATGTACCCGGTCGGGGTGGTGTTCGGTATGGGCTTCGACACCGCCACCGAGGTGGCCCTGCTGTTGACCATCGCCATCCTCTCTTCCAATGGCCACATCCCCTGGTATGCGATCATTTGCCTGCCGATCCTGTTCACCGCCGGGATGAGCTTCATGGACACAACCGACGGGATGTTTATGAACCTGGCCTACGGCTGGGCGTTTTTCAACCCGGTCCGCAAGGTGTACTACAACATTGCGATCACCGGGCTCTCGGTGGCGGTCTGCCTGTTCATCGCTGGGATCGAGACCCTCGGCCTGCTGCCGTACGAAATCAAAGGTCTCAGCCAGCACAGCGGCTTCTGGGGCATCATGTACAACTTCAACATCAACACCGCCGGGTTCATCATCGTGGGCATGTTCATCGTCACCTGGGCAGCAGCCCTGTCTATCTGGCGCTTTGGCCACATCGAAGAGAAATGGGGAGCCCGCCTCAGGCCGGCAGGAGCCGACCCGTACACCGGCTGAGACTGGTCTGGCCCCGGTCCGGTATTCGACACGCTCCGACTACGGTTGGGGGTGGGGAGGTCTTTCGATGCACGAGCTTGCGGTGTGCGAAGCGATCGCCGAGACAGTCCGCGGGAGAGCGGCGGGGCGCAGCCCGGCTCGGATCCAGGTCCGGATCGGCTACCTGCGCCAGGTGGTGCCGGACTCGTTGCTGTTTAGCTGGGAGTTGTTGACGGCGGACACGGACCTCGAGCACTGCAAGCTGGACATCGAACATGTCCCGGCGGTAGTGGCGTGCCGGATCTGCGGTAACCGGACCACACTCGAGCTGCCGATTTTGGTCTGCGGCTCGTGCGGCACTGCTGATGTCGAGCTGGTGACCGGTGACGAGTTCGACCTGGCCTCGTTCGACGTGGTAGCGACCTGAGATGGGCCGCTTCCACGCCCACCCGGATGGCACGGTCCACGAGCACGACCATGAGCGCGAGGGCTCGCCTTCGAGCCATGATGTCGGGGATCACCGCGGCTATGAAGCCACGGGCACGGCCAGGGTCGAGATCTTGGAGCGGATCCTCTCTGAAAACGACCGGATCGCGGCGTCCAACCGGCAGGACTTCGCCCAAGCCGGCGTGGTCAGCGTCAATCTCATGTCGTCACCCGGCGCGGGCAAGACGACCCTGCTCAAACGCACGTTGGCCCAGATCGGCGAGACCCGGCGGGTCGGCATCTTGGAGGGCGACATCGCCACCAGCATCGACGCCGACCAACTGGCCGGCTTCGGCGCGGCCGCGGTGTCGCTCGTCAATACCAGTGCTGGGTTCGGCGGCGAGTGCCACCTGGACGCGATCATGGTCCGCTCCGGTCTGGGCCGTCTTCCGCTGGGTGAGCTCGATCTGCTCATCATCGAGAACGTCGGGAACCTCGTCTGCCCGGCCGAGTTCGACGTCGGCCAACACGCCAAGGCCATGGTCTACGCCGTCACCGAAGGCGAGGAGAAACCCCTCAAATACCCGGTCATGTTCAGGGCGGTCGACGCCGTGGTCGTCAACAAGATTGACCTGTTGCCCTACCTCGATTTCGATCTCGACTTGTTCCTCGCCAACCTCAAAGCGGTCAACCCAACCGCAACGGTGATCCAGGTCAGCGCCCGCAACGGCGCGGGCATCGACGACTGGTGCGGTTGGCTGCTCGATCAATCACCAACCGGGCCGTAACCCTTGATCCGCTCCAACCGAGCCGCGCTGTGTCTGCCGCCCGGGGCTCTCAGGAGCTGCGCCGGAGGTCCACGGTGGCCGCGATCGGCCAGAGGTGGCTCGGGTCGCAGGTGATGAGCAGGTAGCCGTACTGCTGCCCCCCCGGTGAGGCTCGTCGCGCAGCGATCCCCACCGGAGGTGCGCACGGGCGAGCGCTTCCACCGCGGCGTCCTCCGCCGCCGGCCGATCATGGAGCACGCGCTCGGCCACCCTGACGGCCTGGCCGATCACAGCGGCGAAGAACTCGTCGTAGCCCTCGTCTCGTGCTGCTTTCATCACCCCTCTAACGTCGCCGCCGTCCCTCCACGATGACAGCGCACGCCACGATTTCGTGGTCAGGCGGGATCGAGGTGACGGAGCGTGTTCGGTTCGATGACAGGATGGGGTGGATGGAAGATGAGTTGCGGTCGGGGTCTCTGGCTCCACGTATCGCGACTGCGGTCGATGCTGCGACCCTCGCTGGACTCCTCCACGACTTCAACGTGGAGTTCGGTGAGCCGTCCCCCGGGCCGGAAGTGCTCGCACGCCGGCTGGGCCGCCTTCTCTTCGCTGACAGCACGCTCGCTCAGCTGGCCGGAGATCCGCCCGCCGGGTTCGTTCTGCTGACGCTGCGTTCCAACGTCTGGTATGACACCCCGGTCGCACTCCTCGATGAGCTGTATGTCGTACCGTCGATGAGGGGCCGTGGCATCGGCTCTGCGCTGCTCGAGTCAGGTTGCTCGCTTGTCCGGACTCGTGGCGTCGAGTTGATGGAGATCAACGTGGACGGCGAGGATCGAGACGCCCGCCGCTTCTACGAGCGGCACGGTTTCAGCTGCGTCCACAGCGACCGCCCCGAGCCTGAGCTGTACTACAGCCGCGAGTTCTCGTAAGCCGCCGACCCCAACAGGCTTCCTGGGTTAACCAGCCAGCGGCAGCGCGAGTCCTCAGCAGCCCAGCGCATGGTTGATCGCCGAGCACACCTTCCGCATGATGTCGTCGCCGATCGCGCCGACGGGGCCGGTCAGCGCGGCTTGTGCGACCGTATGGATACCGTCGCAGTTGATGGCCGATGGCCTTTCTAGCCCCACCTCGCTGTGATCAACGGCAACTTCGGCGGCGAGGCCACGAATCGTGGTTGTCACCTCGGCGACCGTCACCAGCTCCCGTACGTCGATCACCTCGGGGCGCGTCAAGACCAAGACCGGTCGGCGCTCACGACCGACCTGGGCCAGCCAGAGCTCCCCCCGCCTCACTCCTCACCCCATGCCTCAGCATCGCTCCAGAACGGGTCGGGGCGTTCGGGACGCTGCAAGTAGGCCTGGCGGTCCGACCGGGCTAAGGCGGCGCGAACCGCATCAGCCACCCCTTGACGAGCAGCGGCGGAGATGTTGATCCCGAGTTGGCGGGCGCGATCGGCCAGATCGTCGTCGATGGTGAAGGTCGTTCGGGATGAGGCCATACCCAAGTGCTACCATACAATGCTAGCTGATGCAGCTGTCATGGGCGATCCAAGGCGTCGACTAGGCGCTGATGGCCTTGCCGTCGACGCTGACCTGAGCGCGGTCCGGATAGAAGGCCATCATGCTGCTGATCTCAACAGCGACAGGAAGCGGCGATTCGTAACTCCAGACGATGCCATCATGGGTTTGGCCGTCGATATCCAGCGACCAGTAAGAGGCCTCACCCTTGAATGGGCAAGTGGTGTGGAACGAGGTGGGTCGTAGCAGGTCCATCCGCACGTCGTCTCGGGGCAAGTAGTAGCGAGCCGGAAGACCAGTCTCGTGGAGCACAACGGCGCGATCGGTAGCTGCCAGCAGTTCACCAGCCAGACGGACTTCGACCTGGGAGTCGCTTGCGACGGTGGAGATGGTGTGGCCTGCCGTCATGCTGGATACAACGGCTGAGGGTCTTGGGCCTATTCCTCCGCTTCCCCGAGACGGGGCGCCATAGGCTCGGAAAGTGAACCGGATCCCGTGGTGGGCTGTTGGGTCCGCGACAGCCGCCCCAGTGGTACTCGGGGTTGGCCTCACGCTCGCCCAGTCACGCCAGCCATCCGGATACGACCCGATACGCGACACGATCAGCGCGCTTGCCTCGCATGGCGCCGCGGACCGATGGGTGATGACCTCGGCCCTAGCGGGCCTGGGTGTGTGCCATATCATCACCGCGGCGGGATTGCGACCGGCGCGAGCGTCCGGTCGGATGGTCTTCGCTGGCGGGGGCGTGGCGACGGTCATGGTGGCGGTATTCGCTCAGCCCGCCCATGGGAGCTCGCGAGCTCACACCGCTGCCGCCACAGTCGCGTTGACAGCCCTGGCTGTCTGGCCTCTTTTCGCGGCGCGCCGCGGACTGGGGGCGCCTCTGTTGACGCGCCCCGTCTCGGCCGCGGCATCAGTTGTCCTCCTCGGGCTCGTGACGTGGTTCGCGGCTGATCTCCACGGCGGTCTGCGCGGACTTGCGGAGCGAGTGGCCGTGGGCGCAGAGGCGCTGTGGCCCCTGGCTGTCGTCATCACGACGCGGCGAGCTGGGTCTGTCGATATCGGTAGACCACGACCAAAAGCTGTCCGAGCGGGGTCTTAGGCAGTACCACGACCCGTAGGTCCCCGGTCCTGTGGTCGTAGTCGCAGCCCTCAACTTCAGTTTCGCCCACCCCGGGTGGTCCGCTCGGCAGCTGCCCCATGCAGGTGACAATCCCTTGGCGATCGTTTCCGTCGAGGGGCGCGTCGAGTTCAATCTGGAGGAGCTGCTGGGGTACCGGCCATCCGCACTGAGCCGGCGAGAGGTCGTCGGTGGAACAGATGATCGTTCGCTCGTCGATGAACACTGCGCCCTGAATGTTACGGACGCACCGGTCGAGTTTTACCGCTGCCGCGAGCGGTAGGTCGCCCCCTGGGGCAGCGGCCAACGGGTTGAGTAATGGAGTTGGGAAGACGAGTAGTCGTTGCATTGTGAACCACTCGCCCGAAACCATCCAATGGCCGCCTGGCGCCACCGCGACATAAGAATTGCTCGACAGTTCGGCGGGTTCGAGTGCAAGGTCCAGCCTGTGCAAGAAGTCCGATCGATTCCCAGAGGGGTCGGTGGCGCTGAACAGCTTGGCCTCGGGGTGACCCTGGAAGCAGTCGAAGATGTAGCCCGAAGCGGAGTCCGGATCGCCAATGTGGTCCCACCCTGTGACCCGCAGATCGTGCGGCAGCGAGCTGGAACCGCGATAGATCAGAGACGAGCGGCCGTCAGCCGCCACCAAAGTGGTCAAGCCTTGGTCAGCACCGTTCCGGATTCGCCATGACTTGCCGGCAAGGGTCCAACCCTCCATAGCCGGGAGGGTAACCAACTCCCTCGCCGTCCGGCACGACTAGCGACATCGGTCAACTAGCCACCCGTTAGTTAACTCAGCCATCAGCAGTGTGACGATCGGAGCCACCACACCGGTCCTGATGGCCAGGCGTCGCGAACTTCGACCAGAAGCTCAGGAGTCCAAACCTGGGCCGGCTCGCTCACGCGCGTACGTATCGAGCACGGTTTTTTATGAGCGCAACCGATGCTTGACAGTAGGGCGATGGCCTCGCTAAACAGCCTCGTGCCCATCGAGCACTTCGGACTGAATGTACCGGATGTCGAAGCGGCAAAGGCGTACTTCGACGAGTTCCTGCCGATGGTCGGCTACGTGCGGCAGTGGGAGACGGGCTATAGACCCACGGACTGGAACGGCGCACAGCTTTTCATCTATCCAGCAACCGAGGAGGGCGAGCACTCGCGCCTGCGCACGGGGCTATCGCATATCTCGTTCCTCGTCCAGACCCGTGCCGAGGTCCACCGAGTCCACGACTGGGTCGTCGCCCGAGGCGACGAGGTGCTCCACGCGCCGAGGCTGTTCCCGGAGTACGGCGAGACGTTCTACGCGACGTTCTTCCTAGACCCCCACGGATTCCACCTCGAGGTAGTGACGTTCGAGAAGGTGTGACTTGAACGTCTGTGTCGCCGAAGGCAATGTACAGCGAGCCAATTGAGGGGCTATGGATCCGTTCCGGGTTTGGGTAGTTGCCCATCCGCCACGGCCTTGGCGACGATCGGCCCCCACTTCTCCAAGTAAAGAAGGACGGGTTGCGGCACCTGAGTAAGGGCGAGCAGTTCGCTCAGGTAGTTGGGCCCCAGCACCCGGCGTGCCTCCGCTAGTGCGACCTGGTCCGTCGGGTCGGCCTTTAGTGCCTTCAGCGTGCCGGCTGGAAGAAGAAAGGCCGGGTACTCAGTCACGATCTGCTGGACTCGCAGTGCGGCTGCCACCAGGTCCGCCTGGCTCACCGACGTCGGCGAGGTGGAAGTACCTGCGGGGGGTCCGGTTGCCGCGCCGCAAAAGTAGGCAACAAACTGGTCCTTGGTGCTGTTGGGAAGGAACTGGCAGTTGTTGGTGACCCAGACAAGGCGAGGATCGGTGGCGGTTCGGGTCTGCAGGACGAGGTGGAATTGCGCTTCCCGGATCATCGACTCCAGCTCGGCCAGACTGGGGGCGGGGGCGGTGCCCGTGTAGCCGCCGATGGGCAGCACCTCGAGGCCGCTGACGTAGATGAATGGGGCGGCTAGGGCGGACGTCTGGGCGGCCATCAGGTCGGGGGCGCCGAACTGGGCCTTCTCCAACGTGGGCATGAGAGCGGCGGCCGGTTGGATGGTGTCGAGAAAGGCACGCGTGGCCCGGTCAACGGCCTGGGACTCGAACGGCGTGTCGAAGGGTCCGAGGCGATCGGCGGCCATGGAAACCGAGGCCACCGCCGGGACCATCAGCATCGCCACCAAAGTGGCGGCTAACCCGACCAACGGCGCCCCGGACCCTGCCCCGTGCTCGACTGCGGACCCCAGCAGGAGAAGCGCCGCCGCTATGACGCCAGCGGCGATCGTCAGAGGCAGCAGCCAGCCCGGCAACCCGGTGCCGTGGGCCGGCAACAGCCAAGCGGTGTAACCGACGGTCAGCAATACGACGCCGGCTATGGCCGCGGCCACCGGGGCAGGTCGACGCTGAGTCGACCCGCTGCCCACCCGGACGTCGGCGGCCACCGCTACACCAGTGCCGATCAATCCCGCCAGGGCCGGGGAGAACGCGGCGGCGTAGTACGAGTTGATCGACGAGTCGGCACTGAGAGCCACCAGGAAAACGGCCAGCCAGACACCCCATAGAACCAGTCCGGCCCGCAAAAGATCCTCCCTAGGCGCCCGCCGACGGACAATCAACCCGATCACGAGAATGACGGCGGCCGCTGGGATCAGCCAACCGGTGTCCCGGCCGTCCTCGCCGGCCAGGAAACGACTCCACGACCCCGGGCCGGAGAGGACGATGTGGAGGCCGATGGCCTGGTTGAGGAGTTGGTTGGGAGAGACCTGCGACAGGCGGCCGAAACCGTTGTACACGAACACCTGATGGAACAACGAGTCGTCCGGGCTGCCGTCGACATACGGTCGACCCGACGCCGGTAGCAAGCTCACGAGGCTCATCCAACTGAGCGAGACGGCCGCCGCCGCGCCGGCCATGCCGGCTAGGTGGGCGACGCGGCGCCTCACCGATCGCGGACCGCACAGTAGATAGGCGGCTCCCAGGGCAGGTAGCACGAGCCAGGCCTCGAGCATCTTGGCCTGGAAGGCCAGCCCCACCCACACCCCGGCCAGAACGGCACTGCGAGCCCGCCCGG
Source organism: Acidimicrobiaceae bacterium (assembly GCA_003156595.1). Lineage (GTDB taxonomy): Bacteria > Actinomycetota > Acidimicrobiia > Acidimicrobiales > Palsa-688 > PALSA-693. The sequence continues at coordinate 31,957 of PMHH01000164.1, read as the reverse complement.
TGAGCACCGCCGTCACCGTGGCGTCGGCGGCCAAGACGATGAGCAGGACCATCAAGGTGTCAGAGATATTTCCCCGGTTGAGCGCCACCGTCGCCGGGGCCAGGGCGAGGACGGCGGCGGCGCTGACAGCCGCCAACGGCCCGGCCAGTCGCCGGACCGCCCGAAAAAGGACGAGGACTGTGATCGCTCCCTCGGCCACCTGCGGCGCCACGATGGCCCCGGCCGAGAACCCGAACAGCCGAGCAGACAGAGCCTGGACCCAGAACGCGCCGGGCAGCTTGTCGAGGCTCACCGTGCCCCGGGGGTCCAAGGCGGCGAAGAAGAAATCGTGCCAACTCATTGACATGCTCCGCACGCCGGCCGCGTAGTAGATCTCTAGGTTTCCCGTGGCCTGCCACCCGTAAAGCACCCCGGCCACCACCGCCATCACCAGCAGCGCCGGCCGGGCCCAGCGAGCGTCATCCTCCGGGGACAGCCAACCAAACAGGACCCGCCCGAGCCCTGCCCACGACTCGCCCGCGCTGGCACCAGCCCCGACCACGCCGCCATGATAGGGAGCGGCCACAGACCGGGCGGGCTGACCTCCTGCACTGAGCCTTCCAATGCCGACGAACGGTTGCGCCTCAGTAGCCGGCGGGGGTGGCTGTGCCCCTGGACCCGGGACCCCGCGCCCGATAAGACGATCGGGCGCCGTCAGCACAACCACCTTCGGGGAAACCAACGGCGTGACCACGCTAAAGATCCTGGGCCGCTCCAGTGAGAGACGTTGCGGCGGCGCTGAACTACATGCCTGTGATTGTGAGCAGATTGTGGGTCCGGGTGAATGTGCGGGGACGCGTGAGGGACGCGAAGTCGGACTCCCGGCTGACCCGTCCGGTCAGTGTCGGAGCGGTAAGCCATCCCGACGTATCCCTGTAGCTGCTAGCCGCTGCTAGCCGCGTTTCACGAGTGTGGGCCGTGAGTGTACGGGTCTTGGCCTAGGCAGACAACGAGGCGGGGTCCGCAGATATCGTCGGTAAGGTAGGAGCGCCGTTGAATGTCTTGGGGCCAGACAGAGGACTTGATTTGAATGACGGCTAGGGGTGCTTCGTAACACACGAGGAAGGTGGCGTTGAATAAGCCAGCGAGGGCAAGGAACCGTAGGGTCGTCCTCTGTTTCCCCCCTATTCGTATCTGGTCGATCCCGCTCTCGGCAAGGGTGTGGCCGTTGTCATTGAGGTTGAACCGAATACTCGCCCATATGGTCAGGACGAATGGGAACCAGAAGGCCTCGTAAAGAGGGAACTGGTAGTAGTGACCGTAGAAGATTGTGAGGGATCGGATCCCGCCTCCGTATTGGAACAGCCCGAGGCGCATCATCCCCGGTTCAAGTATCAGGTCGATCGCCACGAAGACGACAAAGCAGAGCCCGGCTAGCGAGAGCCTCCCTAGTCTGGTCCAGTGGTCTCTCGCCCGGCGCATCACGTAACAGCCGAGGATGGGTAAGCCCAGCATTATGTAGGCATACACCGGGAATACCCATAGGAACGGTTCGACCATACGGTTGCCGTTCGGCCAGTTCCAGCCTGGGACGTTTCCGAACCAGGATCCGATATTGATGGCGGCAGAGTTGTAGATGACCCAGGGCTTGAAGTAGTTGAGAAGGAGGTCCTGCCAGTACATCGATAGGAAGACCAGGGTTAGCAGCCCGTCGAGGGTGATGTGGCCTTCCCGGCGCCAGGGCTTGACGAGATAGCTATAGATGAAGGCGCCGCCGATGCCGATACCGAGAACTTCGTAGCCGTGGATGGTCCACTCCATCCATGTAGGTACCGGGCTCGGCCTGGTCGGGGTGGGTTTGACTCTCCCGGACAGCAGCCACGACCCCAGGATGTACGCTTCGAATACCAGGCAGGCCCCGCCGACAACGGCCCAGGCCTGCACGGGAGCCAGCGACGACAGTCTGAGGGCGTGGCGGCCCTCAAGAGGCTCCTCCCCGACACTTCTCAGGAGGCTATGCGGCTTCACGTCTCATGTGGGTTCTGAGTTCGGATGACAGCAACCCTCCGCCCTTGTTGTAAGGACCAGGCCGCTCGTTTCTCTGCCAGAGCCCTGTTGGGTCATATACCTTCGTCTCGCCATACGGCCATGGTTCCGCGGAAGACGCCGTCGAAGAAGTAGGGCCCTCCACACTCTGGTCAAGGCTCCTTTCTTTCATTCCTCAGCCTCCAGCAATCTGGTATCTGCAACGATCAAGACCCGGCGTGATCTCTCACCTGCCAGCGGGGAGCCTCCGTTTCTATGAGGTGCATACGGGCGCGCCGTTTGCACCGAGAACCCATCCTCCGTTGTGGATAACGACTATGTAGACGCAATTGGCGATCGTCGCGTTGCTGCCTGCGTGAAAGGTCAATGGACCGGGGGTTAGCCCGTTCAGGGTGGTGTTCTTCAGGGTGTCGAGTCCGGCCATCAGTTGGGCGCCAGTTGGTGCGGATCCGAGGTCTGCCGACCCTGCGGACACGAGTTGACCGGCGGTCCAGCCGATTGCCGTCGAGGGGCCGACCGTGGCGGCGGAATCGTAGTCCTTCATTGCCGTTTGAAACTCTTCCTCGCCTGGAGTGGAGGTGTCGATCCAGGGGAAGGTGGAGACTGGCAGGACCAGCCCGTTGAGCTGCGGGACAGTATCCAGGCTCGGAAGGCCGGCGACGCTCACTGTCTCGTAGAGCGGATCGAATCCTTGCAGCGCGCAGTCTTGGGCGAAGCGGATGACGCTGGCGGCGTCCATGACGACTTCCATGACCTGGACCCCCGCGCTTTGGGCCCCCAGGCATTGGGACGTGAATGACGGCGAGGTCAGGCTGGCGGCGGCGGTGTAGACCAGTTTGCCGCCAGATTCGGCCACGGTCCCGTTCGGTCCCGAGATGGGCGGGACTTCGGTTCCGCACAGCGGGGTTTCGATGCAGTAGACGATCCCAATGTTCTTCTTACCTTCATGGATGGCTGCAGGTAATCCCAGTGCGGCGAAGTCTGCGAGAGTGGGGCCGTCTGGAAAGAAGTTGGGCTCGGAGTACATGAACGGGGCTCCGTAGCCGCCAATAGCAGGGATGTCGTGTTGGACCAGGTATTGCTCGGATCCGGTGTAGTCAAGGACGTCCATGTTGCTGACGAAGGCGATTACGTGATCCTGTTCGATCATCTGCTGGACGTCTATCTCATCGGTGGAGGGATCGCCCTGCGTGTTGGCGATGATGAGCTGAACTGGGTGGCCGTTGAGCCCGCCGTGCGCATTGACGTACTTGGCCCATACCTCTAATCCATCCTCTGCCGGGGCCAAGACTGGGGCCACCACCCCGCTGTAATCTCCAATATTTCCCAGTACGACAGGAGAACCGCTGGCCGCGGGTGAGCTGCCACCGCTTGGCTGGCCACTCGAACCACTGGAACCGCCTCCCGGCGACCCGGGCGCGCTATTACCCGAGTTGCTACCGGTGCTGGACTGGGTGCCATTAGCGCCACTGGTCGCCGGCTGACTCTGCGAGGTCCCGCCCGAAATAACATCGCTGCCACCGCTACTTGCCGAACCCGCCGGCCCGGTACTTCCCGGCACCGAGTCGCTGTTGTCGGAGGCCACCCCGGTCGAAGACGACGGCGCTCCGATGACCGAGTTACTGCCGGTCGCCGCGGCTGAGCCGGCCAACCCATCGTTGCCCACGGCAGCGGGCGAAGACCCTCGGGCGGCGGCCTCGATCGTGCTTTGCGGCAGCCGGTTCCCGCAACCGGTGGCGAAAATGGCCAGCCCGATGCACGTGACGAGGGCGATCGCCTTACGCCACATGGTGGCTGGGGCCTTCCTGGGACCATTGAAGGGGTAGGGGCCTCTCATCTGGCTAACCAAGCCGCCTTAGGGAACTGGTGCATGTGTGACGACCTTTCTTGCGCTAGGTGACACTTGTCGGGGCTAGACGGTCCGACTCGGCTGCTAGCAGGGCTGATTCGAACATTCGGACGACGTGACGGTTCGCCTCGCCTGCGTCGTCGAGTTGGAGGTGGGTGATGTTGCGCCAGATTCGGTCCAACATGGCGGCGTCGGCGGCCGCTCCCAGGCTGAGACAGACGCAACCCACGCCAGCGGCTACGGCTTCGCTGAGCGAGTGTTGGCTATCACGTTCGGCGTAGTCCTCTCGATAGCCTTCGTCGTAAGGAAAGCCATCTGAGATGAGGACTAGTAGCTGGTGGGAAGTCCCTCCCTTGGTCCTCAGCAGGTGCGTGGCATGTCGGATGGCGGCCCCCATCCGGGTAAAGCCACTGGGCTCGATCGACTGCAGTCGCCTCTGAGCGGCTTGATCAAAACGGCTGTCGAAGGTCTTGATACGCAAGAACCGAACCTGGCGTCCCTGGGAGCTGAATCCGTAGGCAGCGACACGATTGCCAACCGCCTCCAGCTCGGCCACCAGACGGGCGCACAAGGCCTGCTGCTGACTCCACGTGGTGGAACCGCTCTTCCCCTGCTGGTCGGTGGAGCCAGAGGCGTCGAGAAGTACCATCACCGCCAGGTCACCGACGGTTCGAAGGGGAGCTCGATAAACCCGGTCGTCACCGGATTGGCCACTTGCCCTGCCCAGCGCGCTGTCGACGAGGGCGTCCAGGTCGATGGCGATCCCATCCGGAAGACGGCCCTTCCACTGGTGACTCAACCGGAGGCGGCTCAGGCCTCGGCGCAGCTCGGCATCAGAACAACGCGGCAGATGGTCGGCAGCGTGGCGAACCAACGGGTGGTACTCCGACACGTGACACCAGTTCGGGCGGTAAGAGTCGGATTGCCAGTCCCATTCTGGGTAGACGAAACCAGGTGTCCTCCGAGTCTCCGACCTTCGAGATCCTCGCCCAGCTCGGGCGACGACGACGCCCCGATGTCCTCCCCTGGCCTCGACCATGACCCCCTTCATGTCGAGCTCCTGGCCACCACCCTGCCCAGGTATCGGTGATCCCGATTCGGGATGGATGTCGACGAGATTTTTCAGAAGTCGAAACAGCGGTCCTTCCCACGACAGCGGTGACGAGAAGAATCGCATTAGCAGCTCGAGCATTCGAGATTCCTCCGACTCGTCGGTTTCGTCGCCGGTCTTGTCGTCAGCCTGCAACGAACGAGCCGCGGCGCTACTGCCGGAAGCAGAACCCCCTGGGGTTTGGCTTTGGCTCTGAAGCAGCTTCCGGGGCAGGATCGAGCCGAACTCGGCCGGCGGGTCCGGTATGACCACGTCACTCGCCTCTGCCTGTCGAAGGGAAGCCTCGGGCGACTCAGACCGAGGTCCACTAAAGCAGTTGCCCATCGCTTCAGCCACGTTTTTGGGAAGGCAGGCGCTGAGTTCGACGGCGGCGCGTGCCATCTCGAGTGACATGTAGCGATTGACGAGGTGCGGACGCTTGAGGAGTCGGATGGCGACGTTCGGCCTGAGGCTGCCCAGAGCCAGCAGAGAGCTTTGACCCACTACACCCAGAAGGGCCAAATCAGGTCCGTCCGCCCGCAGGTACACGGTGCCTCCATCGGTATAAGTCACCGAATCCTCGCTCAGGTCGACAGCAACCGGTCTCCCGGCCAGTGCACTGGCGAGCATCGAATACGACTGCGCGTCCATGCCGGGATCACTTGGCCTGCGTGCCGGCGCACTCCTGGGGCCAACAACTCTTGGTTGGAACGATCAGATTGCCGGCGGGGTCCAAGTGGGCGGAGTCGCGGCGAGGGATCGGAACATTGGTCCCGGGGCAGGCGTAGCTGGTGCCAGGACCGCACAGCCCGTCCATGAAATACGAGCGGTCGAGTATGTCCTTCGGAAAGGGGCTGGAGTAGAGGCCCAGGATGGACATGGGCAGGTTGTAGGTTCCGAAGGTGATCAGATTCAAAACGCCAACCATGGCCAGCCAACGGACCCAGGCTTTCCGCTTCGTCGACACTCGTACCCGCTCGATTCCGCGCTCGGCGATGGTCTGGCCCTTGTCGTTCTGGAAATAGCGGAAGCAGGCCAGGGCGGCCCACCACAAGCCAGATAACACACCTTCGTAGATGGGGAACTGGTAGTAGTGGCCATGGAACAGGGTCAGCCAGCTGATGGCGCCGGGCCAGGTCCACGCGCCGGGGAGGATCCAGACCAGCGGCTCGACCACGGAGTCGAACACAAATCCAAAGAAGAAGGCGACGAGCAGCATCTGGAAGATGGTCAGGCTCGGCCGGCGAGTCTTCACCTTTCGAAGGAACCAACAGCCGACCGCCATCATTCCGAATCCGCCCCACACGTAGAAGGGGAGATCCCACACGATCGGCTCGGCTACCAGGTTGCCATGAGGCGCCATCCAGCCCGGGACCCACCGGTCCCAGCCGCCGAGGTTGATGTAAGCCGAGCTGTAGGCGAACCAGTTCTGGAAGAAGTCAACACAGCTGTCCACCCACGGGATAACCATGAAAGCCAGGATGAACAAGCCGTCTTGGGTGACATGTCCCTGTCTCCGCCACGGACGCAAAAGGAAGAAGTACAAGATGAGCACGGCGCCGATCAGGCTCAGCGGCTGCTCGATCCACGCAAAAACCGTCATGTAGGTCGGAACCTTCGACGTTCCAGGGCTCACCGAATGAGCATCACCAGAAAGGATCCAGCCCCCGAACGTGTACAGGAAGATGCCCACGCCAACGACCCCAAGCGCCGCCCATCCCAACACTGATCGTGGCTTCTGCTCCGGTTCGAACGACGCCACCCGGGTGTCGAGCTGTTCATCCACTGCTATCGACGCCATGAACTCAGCCCCGTCCTCGCCCTACGACATGCGGCACTAGCACCTCAGAGCGCCTCCCCCTCAGCAGCCGATGGCGGAACCTCCACCTCGGTAAAACGTCACTGATATTATGTTTTTACATCTGTAGTCTGTCAAGGGCCACTAGTTCGCTCTCTTGCCACCCGGAGGGACGCGTCCGTACGGTTATGCAGTCACGATCAAGTGCCCGACAGGAGCCCGCCAGATGAACCGAACCCCTGCCCGAGCGACTGCGGTCTCGATGATCGAGCGGCGTCTGAGCATGTTGGGGGGAGATCAGCCCAGGTACACGACGAGACAAGAAGCGATTCTTGAAGCCATCGAGACTGTCTTCCTCAGCGAAGGCTTTCGCCGGTGCACTGTCCGCGATCTGGCCAACCGAGTCGGCTGCTCGTCGCGGACTCTCTACGAGCTGGCTCCTACCAAGGAAGAGCTTCTACACATCGTCCTGGAACGGATCTGGGTGCGGGCCAGTGCTCAAGCTCGGGCCGAAATGGACCGAGCGCCAGATCCGGCGGCCAAGCTCATCGCCTTCCTGCGTTCAAGCGTTGTGATCCTGTGGTCTCCCTGGTCCAACCTGATGCAAGACATACTCGCCTACGCGCCAACCAGTAACCGGTTCGAGAGTCACGTCCACGCCGCTATCGGGCTACTGGGCGACATCGTCACCGAGGGAATCGCGATAGGACAGTTCCACCCTGTAGATGCCACGCTGATAGCCGAGTTCCTTGCCGCTGGGGCCATCCGCGTCGCCAGCCCGGACGTGCTGGAACAGGTCGGAATGGACGCAGTAGACGCAATACAACTGGTAACCGAAAACCTCCTCAAGGGGATATTGGTACAACCCAGCCACGCCACAAAGCCGAACAACCGGAAGGGCTAGCCGGAAGAGGAAGACCGGACCGCCAAGCCATCGAGGAGGCGTTCTCAGCGGATGCAGAAGACGTCGCTGGGGACGACCCAGAGCGACGCCCGGGATGCTCGATGATCGGAGTTCTCCGATTTTCTGGGTCACCGGTGTGTGACCGAAGCCCGCCGGGTCCAAAAACCCAGCTACTGCAAGGGGGTCTCCCTAAATGTCGTAGTAGAGCATGAACTAACCCCGACAGTTCCGGTACCTGCCTGTCTGTCGCGATACCGCTCCTGACCAGCAGTTTTGTTGTTCATCAGTTGCCGTTGGTTGCCGGGAGTTGATGACGTCGTGTGGGGTTTTTGTGGGGTTACCAGCTAGCGAGCACTCACTTACTCACTGCGGCGCCCGGTGCCATCGTGCTCAGAGGGAACGACGATTGCTCCGGATCAGGAGCAAAACTGCTCCACATTTGGAGCGAACCCGTTACTCTGGTGGTCGTGCCCAAATCAGCGTCGCTGTCGGCTGGAGTGAACCCGTTTCGCTACAGCGACCCCATACCAGTCGAGGACCTCGTCGACCGGGAGGTCGAACGTCAGGAGATGATCGATCTCGCCTGGTCGGCGAACAACGCCAGGATGGTCGCCCCCAGACGCTACGGCAAGACTTCGCTTCTGAAAGCCACCTTGGCGAAGGCCGGCGATGAGGGGTGGACGACCGTGTACGTCGATTTCTTCGGCGTGCTTGACCTGGCCGACATCGCCTCTCGAATCGAGACGGCCTACAGCGAGCAGCTGACCGGGCGTTTGCGCCAGTGGTTCACCAGCCTGCGTCGGACACTGCGCCCCGTGGCCCGCCTGGGCGGAGGGCCCGTCTCGCTCGAAGTGTCGACCGCAGCCGGCCCCGGCGACCCGCTGACCGAGCGTCTCAATCTGCCGCTCCGGCTCTACGAACGCGACGGGCGCCGGGTCCTCGTCGCCTTCGACGAGTTCCAGGATGTGCTGGCCGCCACGAACGCCGACGCGGTCATTCGGTCCCAGATCCAGCATCACGGTGACGCCGCCAGCTACATCTTCGCCGGCAGCCAGGTTGGCATGATGGACGGGCTGTTCGCCGACAAGCGCCGCGCCTTCTACGCGCAGGCCCGCCCGGTCGCACTGCCACCGCTGTCCCCGCTGGACTTGGGGGAGTTCATCGCCGGAAGGTTCGCCGCGACCGGCAAGGACGTCGGTGCCGGCCTCGGGCCGCTGCTCGACACTGCTGCCGGCCACCCTCAGCGGGCCATGCTTCTGGCCCATGAGCTGTGGGCTGTCACCTCGCCTGGGACCGCCGCCGATGAGGAATGCTGGGCGGCAGCGCTGAACGCGGCGCTGGCCGCCAGCCGGGAGGAAGCGAAGACGATCTGGTCACACCTGTCGACTGGTGAGCGCCAGGTCCTGACCGCCGTCGCCGAGAACCAGGCCGGCTTGTACTCGACAGCAAGCCGCGCCCCACGCGGCGGGTCCCGGTTGCGTGCCGCCGAGTCCCTCGTGGCCGCCAGCGAGATCACCGCAGATACCAACACCCGCACCGGCTATCGCGTCGTCGACCCGCTTCTAGCCGAATGGCTGCGCAATGGCCGCCCCGTGCAGTAGACATGCCCGACCCGCCAGCAGCGAGGAGCCAGAGCCCAGGCGGCCCCGCCATAAGGCCGGCTCCGAGAGCCCGTTGAGCCGTCACGATCGCGCCTGCACAGCCAAACAGGCCCCTGCCGCCAAGGTTTTCCTGTTGAATTAGCCACGACGGGAACGGCAGCTGAGCCTGACTCGTCTCCGGGCGTCAGGGCAGCTCCGCTGTTGCCCTGCCTCCCAACGGCATCACTTCCGGGGTGGCTCCGGACGCCAGAAGCCCGCGTGGTAAGGGGCACGTGCCAACGGATGCGGACCGCCCTCGCGTCCCGAACCGGTGGGAACGTTCTGCATCCCCGTTCGGCGCTCAAGCGCCCGATGCCGGTCCCGACTTGCAGCGACCCGAGCTGATGTCATGAAGAAGCGCTCGCCGCGTTTCTGCTGAGCGAGCCGGTGGTGCGTCGGCGCCAGCTGAGTGACGGGAGGCAAGGCGTTGGCAGGTCTAATGGGAGTGGCACGCGAAAGTCCTCCTCGCTTGGGAGTCCGAGCGGGATAACACTCGGGGGTGCGAAACCAAAACCCCGGAGCAAAGGAGGACTTCGCGTGCAACAGCAACAGTATGTCGGGATCGATCTGCATCGGCGCCGGTCGGTGATCGTGCGTATGAGCGAGACCGGAGAGGTGCTCTCGACGGTGCAGATCGACAATGACCCGGTG
>PMHH01000164.1:0-21973 GCA_003156595.1 Acidimicrobiaceae bacterium | reverse complement strand
CGCAACGATTTGCCGGAGAGCTTCCTTCAGGGACGCATCGTCCCCGCATCGATCACCCCCCCACGGTTGTACATGTCTTTCAGGCGTCAACATTTCATCTTGGCAGGATCCAGGTCGAGGTCGGAGACGGCGCCGGGTTCGTCATCAGCCACATCGAGCGAACCGTCGTTGACTGCTTCCGAGGCGCCAGCGCATCGGTGACGATCTGGCCATCGCAGGACTCCGCCGTTACCTGCGGACGCCGGGTGCCAAACCAGCCCGGGTCCTTGACCTCGCCAATGCTTTGCGGGTAAAGACCCCAGTCCTGCAGGCGCTGCGGATCCTGCAGGAATGAGTCCGGTTCGTCGAGACAGCACAGCCGGGCGGGCCTATCTCGATCTGCAGGCGCTGGCTCGACGCAGCGGCTGACCTACCCAAGAGCTGCTGGTCCTCTACGTGCTGGAACGGTTCCTGTTCCGCCTCGCCCGCTCCACATACCGGGACCAGCTGGTCTTGAAGGGCGGGATGCTGCTCGCCTGCCTGAACAGCCGCCGACCGACAGCGGACATCGACCTTTCTGGCCCAAGCCATGGCCAACGACGTCGACACCATCGTCGGCGTGGTGAAGGCGGTGCTGGCCATCGCCGTTGACGACGGGGTCGCCTATGAGCCCGACCGGCTCAGCACGCAAGTCATCAGAGACGCCGAACTGTACGCCGGCGTGCGCCTGGCCGTCCCGGCCCGGGTTGACAGGGCTCGGGCCGTGCTGCGCGTCGACATCAACGTTGGCGACCCAGTCACCCCGGCACCGGTGCAGGTGGAGTATCCAGGCCTGCTAGAAGGACCGTTCAGACTCCTCGGCTACCCCCTTGCGACCGTGTTGGCCGAGAAGGTGGTCACCATGATCGACCGCGGTGTGGCCACCACCCGCGAACGCGACTTCGCCGACGTCGTGCTCCTGGCCCGACGCCATCCAATTGCGTCGGCAGAGTTGCTCGCAGCCCTGCGCGCTACGGCCGATCACCGGGGCAGCACACTGCACCCGCTGGCCGGCTACCTCGAACCGCTTGGAACGGCCCGCCAGGGGTCCTGGCTGGCATATGTAGCCCGTAGCGGTTTGGCCGAGGGCGCATCGGTTGGCGCGGACGAGCTGCGCGAGTACGTGAAGGCTCGAGTTGCTGCATACAAGTACCCGCGACACGTGTGGCTCGTCGATGCACTCCCGAAGGGCCCGACGGGCAAAGTGCTAAAGCGGGAGATCGCCGCGCCGCCAGGCAGCTACGTCCTAGACAAATGACCGCCATGGACTTCAACGTGACGATCGAGATCCCCAAGGGCGAGCGCAACAAGTACGAGCTCGACCACGAGACCGGACGCATCAAGCTCGACCGTACGCTTTTCACGGCCACGACCTACCCGGCCGACTACGGATTCATAGATGACACACTTGGCGACGATGGAGACCCGCTCGACGCGTTGGTCCTGCTCGAATCGCCGACCCTCCCCGGCTGTCCGATCCGTGCCCGGGCGATCGGCATGTTTCGTATGACCGACGAGAAGGGCGGCGACGACAAGGTGCTCTGCGTCCCCTCCGACGATCCGCGGATGGAGCATCTGCGAGACATCCACCACGTCCCGGAGTTCACCCGGTTGGAGATCGAGCATTTCTTCAATATCTACAAGGAGCTCGAACCCGGCAAGAGCGTCGAGGGGTCGAACTGGGTCGGCCGCTCCGACGCCGAGGGGGAGATCGTCCGGTCCTACCAGCGTGCCCGTGAGACAGGAGACCACCGTGACTGCGCCAGCGCCTGACCGACTCGACGATCACATCGGCGAAGCGCTGGCGACTGACTACTTCGGAGTTCCGAACCCCGCCGAAGCGCTCAGCACCCGGTAGTTGCAGGAAAGACTGGGGAAAGTTTTTGACACCATAGGGCGGCGCGATCAGAAGTCGCGAGACCCAGCGCTCGGTGTCAGCCGGGTGCCAGCACGCTTTGGGACCGACACGACGGTCTGTCTGGAGAACCGGGGGGTCAGCTTCTTGGGCACCACGCCGGCCCCCTAAGGAGGTGGATGGCGCCTCATGGGCCTGTCGTGGCGTCACTACCATATGGACTGTTGACGCCGTGAGGGGCCGCGGACAGGAAGGCCGAGCGATAGTGAGCGACATCGACAACACCACCGGCCACGAACCCACACCAGAGCCCAGCCAAGACGACTTGCCAGCGCCGGACCGGCGGTTGGGTCGGCGTTCATTGCTCGCTGGGGCGGCCGCGGCGGGGGCGGGAGCGGCGGTGGGCCTGGTGGCCGGGACGGAACCGGCCACTGCCCAGACCGCAGCCAAGACGAGCAAGGACGTGTTGCTGGGCGAGGCGAATACGGCCACGGCTACCACCTCGATCACCATGTCTGCTAGCGGTGACAGCGCGGTGGCCGGGGTCGACACCAGCCCCGACGGCGGATATGGCGTTTCGGGAACCTCAACCAATGGCACTGGCGTCTACGGCGCCTCAGCGTCCAGCGGCAACACCGTCGGACCGGGACCGGCGGGCGTGGCGGGGTATGGCATGACGTCGGATGCCATCGGAGTGGAAGCTGTCAACTCTTCCAACGGGGTCGCCCTCAGCGTCGAGGGCAAGGCCACCTTCAGCACGTCCGCCTCCGACGGGCTCGTCGTCTCCATGGCGCCAGCCATGACGGGCGACCCGCTGCAGGTCGAGAACTCCAGCTCCGAGTCGCTGCTATCGCTCGTCCCGGTCAACTCCGGCCACGACCTCACCTTGCAGCTGGGAAACTCCGACGGCGTCACCTCCGTCGTCCTCGATCCGTCCCCGGAGACCGTGTACGGCTACCGAGGGGTGTTCAACACCGAAACCGCGGGTGTAGGCGGCCTCGCCGTTGGAGGGGTAACCAGCCAGACCGCCGACCTGGTCGACTTTCTCGTCAATAACACCGTCGTGGCCAAGGTCGACGCGGCCGGCGGCGTCCACCCTGCAGATGCCACTGGATCCGCCGGGGCGGCGGTATGGCCCCCCGCCAACGTCGACTACGCCGGAGTTGTCGAAGCCACCGCAACCCTCAACACCCTGATCGCGGCGGCCGCGCAAGAGTCCACCGAAACTGGCCGCGGTGTCGTCATCCAGCTCGGCACCGGCGTCGTCAAGATCAACCAGACGGTCGCCTTGTCGATCATCCCATCGGGGGTCAGCATACGCGGCGCCGGCATGGGCACCGCCTATGACTACTCGACGGTCGCCGACCCCAAAGGCAGCTTCTACTCCGGCACCACCCTGCTCGACTACGGCGTCAACACGCCGACGATTCACATCAAGGACCCCAACTTTCCGGGTCCTGAATCCTCCCAGACCGAGCTGGGCTTCACCCAGAGCAAGAGCTCGGGCGGGAAGCTGGAGAGCCTCACCTTGTTCTGCATGGCCACCACCGGCGACGGCGGCGGCAAGGGACTGGTGGGCCTGTTCGTGGATTCCATCTACAACTGGGGCGTCGTCGACGTCCGAATATGCCACTACAACGACGGATCGTTGATGTGGAATCCGCTCATCAACTTTGCACTGGATGAGCTGTGCACCTTCGCCGGCAAACAGTTCGGTTCCCGGTCGGCCGACAACCTCGCCAACCTGCCACCTTTTACGGCGACGAGCAACTCCTTCTGGTCCTACGTGGGACCCACACCGGTGTGGAATAGCGCCCTCGCATCCATCGGCCTGCAAGTCAGCCCAGCCTTCAACCGCGAGGCGCTCGGTGGTGGCTCTGAGAAGAACTACGGCCGCAACCTCATCATTCAGGACTGCACCCGCGGCTTCGTCATGGGACCCCGCGGCACCGCCTCCAACTCCGGCGAGTACGGCGACTGGGAGATTACGTTCCTGCAAGGCGGCTCGGCCAGCTGGTGCGAGGTGACCGATGCCACCTTCCAGCACAACCGGCTGCATTTCAAGGGCAATTCCAAGCAGGACGTCGAAGGGTTCGCCACACCGGCCCCGCTGCTCGCCATCGGCGCCGATGGCACCTCCTGCGGAATGGAAAACTCCGAGCTCGTCATCTCCATGGAGGTCAACGGCCCGGTCGGATCCCCCTACTCGACCAAGACCACCTACGTGCTGGGCCAGGTCATCTCGTCGGCCACCGGCAACACCGTGCTCATCAGCCTCGCCAACGCCAACACCGGGAACCCTGTCCCGGCCGCGGGCTCGGCGAATGCCTTCTGGGCGAACCTGGGCGACTACGGCGGCCCTCAGACGGTCAGAACCGGCTCCAGCGGGGGCGCCACCAGCCTCGTCGGCGCCATCCTGATATCAACCGACACCGCCGGTCCTATCGCTTCTTCGATCGCCTCCGGCTCCAAATGGGTCTTCTATGGCCCCGTCGTCGGCGACACGACCATACCGACCAGCCCCATCCCGGGCCTCGTCACGCCGGACCTCACCGGCGTCCACACCCTCATCCCTGGCGAGACCGCCATTTGGACCGCTGGAAGCGTCACCGCCATCCTCCCCGATCTGGGCGGCTCCGCGGCGGTGGTCAACCAAGGTTCGGGCACCATCACAGTGGCACCCCCACCCGGTGGCATCCTGTATTCGCTCACCGGTGCCACCGGCAACCAGGTGATCGCCAGCGGCACCTCCGGCCGCTGGGTCTCTCGAGACGGAGCCAGCTGGTACGAAGTTGCTTAACGAGTTACCTCAGGAGCCGCTGGGGTAAGCCCCCTCGGACAACTGTCTACTTAATGGTGGGGCTATCCAGGACGGTAAACGTCGCGTTGGTGCCGCTGTTGAAGCCACCGTCCAGATTCGACCAGGAACCGCCATCGACAGTAACGGCCGTGGGGCCAGCGCCGAATTCCCTGAACGTGGCAACCGGCTTGCCCGCCAAGGAGAATGACGGGAAACTGACGTCCTTCAATTCCATCGCCACCGAACGGTAGGGTTTGCCGTGATTGGTCGCAAACTCGATCCCAGGAACGTTCGGGCCGGTGACAACGATTCCGGAGGCGGTGGTCTCCGGGTTGACCATTAAAAAGTTACCGGTGTTGAAGTCGGTATTGGTAAGGGTTAGGCCGTCAACATTGCCGATCTCCAAGAATCCGCCCGTGGCTGAGGTGAACGTCTCATCGGTGATCTTTATGTCGGTTGCCATATATGGACCACTCGTCGAGCCGCTCACTACCCCGCCCGCTCCTGACGTGGTGAAGTTGGAGATAGTGATGTCACTCGACGGCGGGGTGATCCAGAAGCCTTGAGCAGCCTCCCCGCAGGCCGGATTGGGCGTGAAGTCGTAATCGTCTATCTTGACGTCCTTGTCGACATAGAGGGCCAGCCGAGACCCAAAATAATTGATATGTGAAATCGACGCGTCTTCCTGGAAAGAGAAGGAGAAGCCATCATTATTGACACCATCTTCGACGTCGTCGTCGAGGAGTTGGTTGCCCGTGTTGTACGCGGGAGTCGCGGGTTCTGCGGCCAGGGGACCGGCATAGTAAAGAGCGAACGGAGGGCCGCCGGGCACCTGCCCACTCCCCGTAGTGGTTATATCGGCGCCCAACACGTCCGCGCCCTCTAGAAGGGTATTATTCGCTCGAACCATGAGCGCATAGCCGCCGAGGTAACTTTGGGCGTTGAGCGTAAGATCCTCAACCGACGATCCGTCAGACCCCACCATCACAAGCGTCTGGTGTGACACGTGCTCAACTAACTTCGAGGTGCCAGCACTGGCACCTAGCAGTTCCACGGGCGCCGTACCGAGGAGCTGGATGGACGCTCCACTGCCACCAAGGTGTCCGGAGTTCGCAGTGAAAGCGTAGGTTCCTGCTGGTACGTACACCGTGCCGCCGCCCGCAGCCTCGGCCGCAGCAATGGCGGCGGCGAAGGCGGCCGTGTTGTCCGCGGTGCCGTTGCCCTTGGCGCCGTAGGACGCCACGCTAAAGGAGGCCGCGGTGGCCTTGGCCGCAAGTCGCGTGCCGGCGCCAAGTGAGGAAGCCAGAATCGTGGTGACGCCGATGACGAGGATCTTCCTGAGCATGTGTCCTTCATTTCGTGAGCCGGCGCGCAAAGCGAACCTCCACATCTAGGTGAGTGGTACACACAGTTCTCGGTACCCACGCGCTACCTCTTGATTCGAAAGTTAGCCCGCCGGACCCAAGTGTTACCTTGCTGTCAAATACCGCCGCCGAGGGCCAATTCAAGCATCCCGCCGACTCCGTAGGAAGTGGTCAAATAGTACGACCCTGAAGGCCGGCCGTCAAAGGTACCTAGAGCTCCGTCATCTCTAACGCGGCTCTATCACTCACCACCAGTGATGTCGTGTGCACCGAAAGTGTCAGTCCGACGAATCGCAGGCGCTATCGCGCGGCAATCCGCTGTTCCAGCGATAAGCCTCAAATGCAATGGATGCGCTGAAGCGACGTCGCAAGGATCACGGCGGGATTGCCCGCCCGAGGGCGAGTGGTGGCCTCAGGACGCTGCCTCGGGCTCGGGCTCCATGGTGAGGCTGTGCTGGATCCGAGCGTTGTAGCCGCCCCCACAACGGGGTGCGGTAAGGTTGGGGAGGCGCGGTTGTCGATGCTCTGATCGGCAATGCGCCCCTTACTTGCCAGAGAGAGGCCACGATGCTCACAGCCGTCCAGCGGGCAGAGATCCTCGGACTTACTGCCAATTCGGACCTCGACTCGTCGACTGACAGTGACGAGGACATCTGGCTTGACTTCCTGTCGTCACTCTTCGGCGTCGGCAAGACGCTCAAGGATCTGAAGCTGACCCGGTCCCAGCAGCCGGAGATCATGGCGTGCCTGCGCCGGGCCCCGTCCGTGGCGCCGCGCACATTCGATAAGCGCAGCGGAAGCGCGGTCAGGTCCTCCCCCGTACAGCGCCCGGACTGAGACGGGCGCTAGAGGGTGGTCGTGAAGCCGTAATAGGTGATCGGCCCGGTCGCCAGACTGTTGACGAATGCGATCCCGGTAAAGCTGCCGACGTAGGCGGTGGCCTGCAGGGCGGGCGATGTCGCGATGCCGTAGGTGTTCGTCGTCACCTCCACAGCCGGTGGGCCGCCCGAGAACTGGGCCTCGCCCGCGGGGACGGCGAAGGTCACCGGGATATTGGGGAGCGGATTGCCGTACTGGTCGGTGACCAGGGCGACCATGGGGTCGGAGAACGTCTGAAGAATCGTCGTGGTCTGGCCAACGGTGTACTCGCCCAGGATCCGGGTCGGTACCGACGTCCCGGTTGGGGACGGTTTCTCGGCGTGGTAGCCGTTTCCGGTCGCGGGCGCCTGGCCGCTCGCGGTGTTCGGGGTCACCGTCAGGAAGTACGCCTCCCCATCCCCAACGGCTGGGAGCGTCACCTGGGACAGACCATACGCCACCGCTACCTCTGACGATTTCGTAGCGGGCGCTTTCGGTTGGTCCCCGTACCCGTCGGCGATCTCTTGGACGGTGACCGCGGCAGAGGTGGCCCCCGTTGGCACCAAGACATTGACGCGCGTCGGAATGGTGGGTGGCGCGGCCTCCGCGGGGCAATAGTTGGTCGCGCTATTGCTTACGCCAGTCCAGCCCGAGCATGTCTGATGACGTCCGAGCAGTATGCGAGTGGTGTTCGAACTATCCGTAACCGAGAGGGAGCTCAGGTTGGTATCCGAAGTGGCAGACCAGACTTGATCACCAGTCATCGAGGCGTAATCGGCGTATACCCAGTAGCTGTTGTTGGGGACGCCATCGGGGTTGAGCAGCTGGTCCAGGTTAGGACCGAAGCAATCCTGATACACCGCTTGCGGGCTGGAGTCGCCCGGGTATCCCCAGCAGGTGCGGTTGGCCTCGGCTAGCCCGGCTCGGTCCTCCTCGGCCAGATAACCAGCCGCAAACCCGGGGATGAAGTTCCCGGCTGCGGAGCTGTTCTCATTGACGTACAGCTTCGGGTGTCCGATGCCCGGATTCTCGGCAATGAGCTGTCGAACCTCTTCAGCCTGGTCACGAACGGCTTCGGGCGACTCCGAGTAGTTGAGCGGATTCTGATCGCTCTCGTCATAGTTATCGTGCCACGATATGGCCGTGAACTGCATGCCGTTCGCGGCCGCGAAGGGGATAAACGTCTTCATATCGATGGGCGCTTGGGGGTCTTCGTATTCCCAGTCGATAGATGGTCCTATCACGCAGGCTTTCGGATCGACCGCTTTGATGGCCTGGTAGGCATAGAGGTATTGCTCCTCGACATCAGCCCGGGACGGCGGCTGCGTCGCGTAGGGGTAGTTCTCGGGTTCGTTCTGGATGTCCCAACACGGGTGCACATCGAGATCGTCGCCGATCTCCACCTCGGCGGTGATGAACTGCGTGTATGTGGTCCAATTCGTCCAGGGGTCAGCAGCCGGGCCACCGTTGGTCGAGGTAAGGTTCTCCCAGTTATCCGACATGATAACGGTGGTGTCTCTGCCGGGAGTTATGCCGAGTACGTCTTTATACTCATTGTCGTTACCGATGCGCCAATGGCTGATTTTGAGAGCTGGTAACCATTGATTGCCAGGTGCGACTGTCCCATGCAGGAGGCCGGCACCGGGACGGGTCTCGGTGCCGAGGGATTGGGTCGTGTTGACGAGCACGCAGTCCAAGTTGGTCGCGGTGGGGCAATAGGAGTTCGAGGCGGTGACCACGCCCGTGGCGTTGACGGGTCCGGCAGGACCAGATGTGTAGTCGGCGTTGTCGGGACCTATCGCCGTGACCTCGAACTGCATCGGCTGGTTGAAGGGAATACGGTCCCAGACGAGAGAGGTCGCGGTCGGCCCGGCAATGCGGGTGCCGTAGGGCGAACTGCCAGCCACACCGGGTACGCCGTTGAAGAAGGCATCGACCTGGTAACGACCCACGGTGCCGCTCACCGGCGGCTGCCAGGAAACCGTCGCCTGATCCCCTGATACCGAGGCCACGAGGTGTTGGACAGCCGAGAGAGTCGTCGACGGGCTCATCGCGACTGGAGCGGCGCTCTCCCCGAGATTCCCGGTGAGCGACGAGAGCAGGTTTTGGAGAGGCGACGGAGCTGGCTGCGCCCTCACCGAGCCGGCCGGTAAGGCGATCATGGCTCCCGCGACGGCGCAAACCGTCACTACGGAGGAAATGCGTCGGGATCTCAACTCGCCCCCCTAGTGAGTAACCGCTAAACGAACCTGTCGTGAAGCCGTAACACTAACGCCACTCTTTTTGTGGCGAGACCCAGGGCTTGGACTCGACTGGTGCTACCCGGGGCCTAGGACCACGTTACTCGGAGTGGGCGCCCGGCGCTCGTAGGTGGCATTCTTGTGAGGAGCGCCAATCTCCGCCCTACCTCAAGCGCTGGGTTCCCTGACGCGCTGGTCCTCCAACCGGTCCGCCACCCGCCGGACCCGGGCCATCCAGGCTAGGAGGTGATCGCGGGCAGCCTCGGCCGCAGGGTCGAGGCCGCAGATCGACTCGACCTTCCAGTGCCGTCTGACGAGGGGATCAAGGATTTGATCGGAGTGCACGCGATAGTCGTAGATCCCGGCTGCCGCGATCGCGGTTGCGTGGGCGGCGAAGCCGGCGATGCTCGTCCCAGGCATCTGGAAGTTGGTCACCTGCCGATCCAGCGCGACCATGCCCGCCGACGGGTCCTCTTCCATGGCTGCCGTTGCCATATCCCGGTAAAAGAGAAAGTGGAGGTTCTCATCGGTAGCGACGCGGTTCATGATGGCGGCGCCGGCCCGGTCGAGCACCTGCTGGCCGGTATTGCGATAGGACACCCGCGTCGCCAACTCTTGGAACGCCAGGTACACCAGCCCGTCACAGGCGCTCTCAGCTCGGACGCCCGGGGCGAACCCGGTGCTGACCTGGTGCATGCGGGCCCTCTCGAGCGCTTCCAGGTCAAGCTGGCGGGTCACGCAAATCCAGTCACGCAGCACGATCGAGTGTCGCTGCTCCTCCGCGGCCCACCGCCGGACCCACTCGTTCATCGCCGAGTCGTCTGGGAACGCCTGGGCGACGTGGTGAAAGTAGTAGGGGAGGTTGTCCTCGGTCAGAAGGTTGACCAGGAGGGCGCTGCGCACCCCGGTGGACTCGGGCGGTCCGGCCGTGTCGGGCTCGACCTGCGGGTCGGCGTCGCGGCCGAGCCGCCAGGGGACCAGTTGATGGGGGAACCACTCTCGGCTGCGCTCCATATGGCGATCGAGCAGGGTGCGGGCGCAGGCCTCCAAGTGCTCCGAAAGGGCGAAGCCGAGCCGATTCCCATCCGGCTGTCCACCGGCGGCTGGCCCTCCATTAGGTTGGGGTGCGTCTTTCGGCATTCACGAAAGTTTATCTCGCAGCGGCCGGGGCGCCCGCTGATGCGGCGAGGGGCACCGGTCGGGCCAGGCTCCAACTGAACGTCTTGGGTATCTCCGCCAGCGGCAGTGGCGTGGAAAGGTCATCGACGGTGGGGCCGACCCGATCGGCGACGACCTGCAACTGGGCGGCGTCGAATCCCCAGATGCTGATGGCATTGTGGCCGAGAATGCGCCGGATGTCCGGCTCTGGCAACCCCCCGAAGACATGGCCGAGTACCTGACGGTGCACCGGGGCGGCGCCCTCGAGGTGCGGGTAGTCGGCGCCCCACATGAGGCGGTCGATTCCTATCTCCTGGCGCATCTCGGCGTCCCGGCGACCCATCAGCGAGCCGGCGAGGAAGACATGACGGTCAAAGTACTCGGCCGGTCGCAGCTGCAAGTTGGAACGAATCGGTGCCGCGCCGTGCGTGTCGAAGATTTGCTCCATGTCGCGGACGAGAGATGGCAACCACTGGACACCATTCTCGGCCACCACGACCCGCAACGCCGGATGACGGTCGAACACCCCGCCGAAGATCAAGAACCACAACGGTCGGCGGGTAAACACGAAGACCTCGTAGAGGCCGAGCATGCCGCCGNNGACATGGCCGGCAGCATGACGCCGCCGAAGAGACCCGCGGACCTGGCCCAGGCGACCTCCTCCACCGCCCGATCGATGTCGTGGAAGTCGATCGGGATGCACCCGGCCCGGCGGCCAGGAGCGGCGGAGCAGAACTCCGCCAGCCACCGGTTGTAGGCGTGTAGAGCCGGCCACACCGCCTCCAGGCCTTGCGAAGCATGGGCCCCCAGGTACATCGCAGGGGAGATCCCTCCGGCCAGGACCGGCCCCGGGTAGGTCACCTCGGCGTGAATGGCCTGCTCCTCGAGCACGGCGAGCCGGCGGCCATCGCCGTCGCCGGGGATAACCCAGTCGGAGCCGTAGTTGGCCAACCAGTCGGCGGCGGCGTCGACGTCGACGCCCATCCCCGCCAGCCGGCGAGCCGCCACGGCTCGGACCGGGTCGGGGTCGTCGACCAGGCCCGGGTCGACGCCGCCAAACATCGACAGCGCGGAGGACGAGAGATCGCCAAACTGTGCCACCGCCTCTCGCCGGGCCGGGTCCACGTAGGACAGAAAGTGTTCCAGGTCGTCGGGCGCGGCGTGGGCGTCAGCGGACACGACCACGTATGGGCGTCCGGTGCGCAATTGCTCGTCATTCCCCACGGGCTGGCCTCCCTTGACGTCGGTCGCGGAGCGTACGCACGCCCGCGCTGATGGAAGCGGCCAAGGTGCTGTCGTTGGACCGGGAGATCGCCCGGTGCACGTGGCGTTCGAGCAGCACCCGCAGTATCGGGTTGAAGGCGTGGTAGGTCTCGCGGAAGTGGATACGGGTTCGACCGTCACCCAGGTCCTCCAAGCTGGTGAAGCCCGTCGCCGTCGACCAGAGCGGTTTGCCGACCGCTGCGTAGCGCCACGACTGCGGGCGACGCACCTCCGTCAGCCACTCCCATGACACACCCCGGCCGCCGGAGAGCAGCCACCAGGGCACCGGGAAACGGCAGTGCCGGACCAGTCCCTCACCCGAGGCGTCGCCCGGGTGGAGCACCTCGATGGTCACGTCACCATGCGAACGCACGCCGGATCGCTGCGACCAGAACAGCCCCCACACCTCTTCGAGGGTGCCTTCCACCTCGATGGCATAGGAGTGGTCCTGCACGGCACGGGACAGTAGCGTCCGGGCCGAGCCGGCCGGCGCAGGTCGCTCTCAAGTTCGGTCGTTTCCGGGTCGTAGATAATTAAGGTCGCTCTCAGGTCTTTATGGGCCGGCGCTTAGGTAAGAAGGCCATGCTTGGCAGCCCTTCCCTCTTCTGGAGGTTTCTAGATCGTGCCCGACGAGAACATCCCTTTTGAGCCTATCCACGGGCCACCTGCGCCGTCGACGGGGATGAGGAGCTGGAGATCTCGGCGCTTGCCCCGGGCGGCTCTGGCCGGTGGGGTGGCGTTCGGCCTAGCCGTGGGCGGGGCGGGCATTGCCTTCGCGGCCAGCTCCACGTCGACGACCCCGAGCACGACGACGCCGAGCACGACTCATGGTCCGCGCGGTCCGCGAGGTCCGGGCGGATTCGGTGGGGCGTTCAGGGGATTCGGTGGACTGGGCGCGCTGGGAGGTCTCGGGTCGGTCGTGCACGGCCAGGCGACCACCCGCACCAAGAGCGGCGGCTACCAGACGGTCGATATCCAATTGGGGAAGGTGACTTCGGTGAGCTCGACCTCGATCAAGGTAGCCAGCACGGACGGGTACACCCACACGTATGTAGTTTCTGCGTCGACCGTGGTCGATGCGCAGCGGGACGGGATCTCGTCGGTTGCCACCACGGATCAGGTGGACGTCATCGCGACCCAGTCCGGTAACACGGCCACCGCCACCAATATCGTCGACATGACGAAGGTGCAGAGCAGCCGGACCGGTTTCGGCTTTGGGCCTGGATCCGGCGGACCCCAAGGCAGCGGACAGGGCGGCGGACAGGGCAGCCCGCCTAACGCGGCCGGACCCCCAGCCGCCTAGCGGCGCGCCCCCCACAGCAGCCAGCGGCGCCAGCCGGCCATGCGATGCAGCTCCGCCTTGGCTTCGGCCAATTCGGTTTCGAGCTGGGCCCGTTGTTCCGCCGGTGGATCGCCCCCCAGCAGTTCCTCGAGGCGCGCGATCCGCTGGCGCAGCCAACGACGGCCGTCAATCACACCTGGCACCGCTCCAGCGTACGCTTCGCCCGCCTCCTCATTGACCGGGCCGAGCCGCCAGGTCAAAAGAGCTCCGGACAGCAGCCCCGGTCGGATAGGTGCGAAGGCAGTCCCTGCCGCGGCGGGCGGTCCTTTGTCCACCTCCGACTAGAAGCCGGCCGGCACCGGCTCCGGCGGCGGAGGCCCGACATAATGGGCGGCTGGTCGGATCAGTCGCCGCTCCTCCGCCTGCTCGGCGATGTTGGCGCACCATCCGATCACCCGGCTGATTGCGAAGGTGGGCGTGAACAGGTGGCGGGGAAGGCCGCAGCGGTCCATCACCACTCCGGCGTAGAACTCGACGTTGGCGTAGAGCGGATGGCCCGGCTTTAGCTCCGCCAGCACCGCCACGACAGTTTGCTCGACCTGGACGGCCAGGTCCACCAGGTCGCCGCCAAGAGTCTGGGCTACTTGGCGCAGCATCACAGAACGGGGGTCGTCCGTCCGGTACACCGCATGACCGAAACCCATGATCCGCTCGCCGCGCCCGACCGAGTCTCGGATGAAGGCCTCAGCGCGGTCGGAAGTCCCGATGGCGTCAAGGTTGTCGAGGGCCCGGCTGGGCGCCCCGCCGTGCAGGGGTCCGGAAAGGGCGCCGATCGCACCGACCACCGCGGCCGCGGCGTCGGCACCGGTCGAGGTGATCACGCGAGCGGTGAAGGTGGAGGAATTGAAGCCATGGTCGACCGTCAGGATGAGGTACTGCTCGAGGGCCCGGGCCAGCTCCGCGTCCGGGCGCCGGCCGGTGACCATCCACAGATAGTTGGCGACGTGGCCCAGGTCCGGGTCGGGATTCACGGGCGTCTCGCTCGCCCCCAGACGGTGCAGAGCGGCGACCAGGGTAGGGGTGGCGGCGGCCAACCGGATCAGGTCCCGCCAGCGAGCGTCAGCATCGAGATCCCACAGTGGTCGCATCCCGACGGCAGATCCGAGCGCCGACAGCGCCGTCCGTAGGCCGCCCAGGGACCCCGCTTCCGGCGTAGCCGCGGCGATGGCGGGCAGGAGGTCCGCCACTTCCGCCGGCAGGCTGCGAGCGTCGCGGACCTCAGCAGCGAAGCCGGAGCGGGAGGCCGCGTCGACTGGCAGGTGGCCGTCGAGAAGGAGTTGCCACACGTCCTCCAGGCTGCGCTGGCTGGCCAGGTCGGTCGCGGAGTACTGGCGGTAGTGGTAGAAGCCCTCGAGACCCCGTACGTCGCCGATCTCGGTGTCGGTGACGGCGACACCCTTGAGTCCCGCCGGGACACGAATCGGGGAGGTCGGCGTCTTCTCAGCAATAGTGGACATGGGTGTCATGTTGACACTGGTAGCCATTGCAATCAATATTGATCAATGGTCAACAGGCGACTCACGTCAGCGCAGGCTGCCGAGCGGTTGGGGATCAAGCCGGCGACCCTGTACGCCTACGTCAGCCGCGGCGTACTGTCGCGCGTCCGCACCCCGGCCGGGAGCACGTTCGACGCGCAGGAGGTGGCCCGGCTGGCTCGATCGTCTCGGCACCCGGCCGGCGAAGGGGCGTCGCCGGCGCGGAGCACCAGGCTCGAGGAGGCCGGCGACCCGGTGTTCGTCACCGAGTTGACCTTGATCGACGACGGCCGGCTTTACTACCGGGGCCTGGACGCGGTGCATCTCAGCCGGACCCGATCGTTCGAGGAGGTCGCCGTCTGGTTGTGGGAGGGGCGATGGGCGCCCGAGAGAATCCCTTGGAAAACTCCCGCGCCCGCCGGCGCGGCGGTGTCTCGGGCGCTGGGCTCGATCGAGACGAGGACCCTGCCGGTGGAGAGGTTCGTGGTGGCCGCGGCCGTGGCCGCCCTGACCGACGAGCTGCGCCACGACCTGAGCCCCGCGGCTGTCGCTATCGTCGGACGCGGGTTGCTATCAACCCTCGTGGACGCCCTACCCGTCGTGGCCAGGCCATCGCGCCGGGCGCGACTTGATGGGGGATCGATCAGCGAACGGTTGTGGCCCCGGCTCAGCCGGTTGCCCCTCGATCCGGATCGGAAGGCGGTGCTGGAAGCCGCCCTGGTGCTGTCTGCGGACCATGAGCTGGCTCCCTCGACGTTGGCGGCTCGGGTCGCCGCCGCGTTCCGAGCCGACCCGTACTCGGTGGTGGCCACTGGCCTGGGGCCCGCGAGCGGAAGTTGGCGCAGTGGGAGCAGCGGGGCTCCGAGCGAGGTCGAGAATCTTCTGGCCGAAGCTGCCGGCACCGACGCGGAGCGCGCCATCGGGGAACGACTGCGCCGCACTGGTTCGTCGGTACACGGCTTCGGTATGCCCTTGTACCCGGCAGGGGATCCGCGGGGTGCGGAGCTGTTGTCGCGCCTGGAAGGAGTGAGGGGTCACCCGGACCGCCACGCCCTGGTCGACCGGGTCGTGGCCCTCGGGCAGGCCCGCGGCTTCCCCGCCCCCAACGTCGACCTGGGCCTGGGGGCGCTGGCCTTCTGCGGTGACATGATCGCCGGCGCCGGACAGGCGATCGCCACTCTCGGGAAGGCGGCCGGATGGTTGGCGCACGCTATGGAGGAGTACGCCGACCCCACTCGCTTTCGGACCCGAGCGGCCTACCTGGGCCCGGCGCCGCCATCTCCACAGTGGTGCGATCTACCCCCCCAAATGGGGGAATGATTGCACCACGGCGCGCCAGGTGCCCGGGGCCGCCGGGTGGGATCGGGTGGGTGCAGGCGGGTTCCGGCGGGTTCCGGTGGGTGCGGGATGGCTAGGACGCCTCGTCGATATGCGGTCAGGGGGCTGCCGGCGACGTCGGCGCCATCGAGGTGCCGGCGCCGGCGTCAGCGTCGTCGTCGGCCGTCGGCAGCGGATCGCCGGCCCGGTCGTCGCCCTCGCCGGCCCGGCCTCTGGACAGCAACACCACCACCGAGACCACGAAAACGAGGATGCTCGTCCAGTCGTTGAGGCGCAGCCCGTAGAACTTGTGAGCCGTGTCGATGCGGAGGTACTCCGTCCAGAATCGGCCCAAGGTATAGAAGGCCCCGTACGCCGCGATCAGGTAGCCCCGCCTGATCCGGAAGCGGCGCTCGACCCAGATCACCAGTCCCACTACCACCAGGTCCCATAAGCACTCGTACAAGAAGGTCGGCTGGAACGTCGAGTATCGAGCGAAACCGGCGGGCCGGTACCTGGGGGCGATCTTGAGCGCCCAGGGCAAGGTGGACGGACGCCCGAAGAGCTCCTGATTGAAGTAGTTGCCCCAGCGCCCGACGGCCTGGCCCAGGGCGAACGCCGGGGCCACACAGTCGACAAGGGGGCGTATCGGAAGGTGGTGGCGGTAAGCCCCGACGGATCCGAGGGCGATCCCCCCGAGAACGCCGCCCCAGATGCCGAGACCACCGTCCCAGACCTCGAACGCCCGGTACCAGTGACCTTGCGTGTCGACGCCCCAGCTCGTCGCCAAGCTGTACACCCGGGCGCCGATGATCCCGCCTGGGACGCCCCAGATGGCCAGGGCGGCCATTGTCCCCGGCTGGCCACCAATATGCTCCCAACGACGCTGGGCCAGCCACACGGCGCCAGCGATCCCGCACGCGATGAGCAGGCCGTACACGTGGAGACGGACTGGACCGAGACTAAGTCCGTTGGTGGAAGGGCTGGGCAGGTACCCGAGGAACGACGCGACCATCGCCCCGCCAGCGTAGATGGCCGTGCCCTTCGAGCCGTCGCGCTGCCCGTGGTATCGTCTGAGGCCGCATCCCGGGCGCATAGCTCAGCTGGTTAGAGCGCATGCATGACGCGCATGAGGTCGTGGGTTCGACTCCCTCTGCGCCCACCCAGTCCCAGTGTCACTAGTATCAGATGAGGGGGGCACGACTTGCGAGGTAGTCGGGCGACAGCCGCACTCGCTGCGACGGCGGCCTTCTCTCTTGGCGCGTGCGCGGTGCGGCATCACACCGATCGGCAAGCACCTCGCCGACGGTCTCAAACGTTGCCAGTTCTCCCGGTCCTAGCGCTACTTCCACAGCTTCCAGGACCTCGGCCAGGAATACCATCTCGCCCACTACATCGACCACCGTATTTCCGGCGACCGTAACTCCGACTACGACCACAGATGCCGCCACTAGCAGCAGCCGACCGCTGTCAACCACGACTACCACGGAGCGAGCGAGCACCGTGCCTGTGGTGACGCCTCCCCCGACCACCGCGACAACGCGGCCCACCATACCGACGACCAGCCCAGCACCGCCGGGACCGCCTCCCGTTCCAGAGTACGCAGGGGTCATCATGTATGCCTTTCCCACGATTGCGGTCACCTCGGACTGCACCGAGAGGGTTGTTTGGAGCTACCGGTTGCTCAGTGACGCCTCATCGGGCGTTGGCTCCACCTCGGCGACGTCCTCGCCCGAGGCCGGGCTAGAAGTGGTAAGCATCGGCGCGCCCGAGACGGAATGCCAGTACAACGACACCGAGACAAGCCTCCAGGGCGGCTTGTGGCAGGTTTCGAACACTCTCGGCGACGCCTGCCAGATCCGGTTGACAGCGACGCCCACCGACGCGACCGAGAACTATCAGTTCACCTCGCCCACGAGCTGCAGTTAGGTTGCCGGTTCGGCAGGCTCGGGAGGACGCGCCCGGCGGGCGTGTCGCCTGCGACGGAGGTGTAACTGATGAGCGACTGTCACCGCTGTGGCTCCGCACAGGAGCAATACGGCGATGACGACGTCACCAGTTATCTCGACTGGCCCCTTGGCAAAGGCGGCCTCGTTCATCCGGTATTGCGGATCGCGGGGATCTATATAAAAGATCTTCGGCGCACTGGCAGCGATCAGAGCGCTATACGTGTGACCCTGGTACGAATAGGCGACCTGGCAGACATTCGGGGGACCAATGTTGCCACCGCGGCTTGGCCGGACGAGGTAGTAGCAGTCCCCCTGCCCGGTCACCGCCACTCGGTGGGCAGCCAGGGCGTCGTAGGTCCCGTTCGTCATAACGGCATCGGCCAGGAAGGCGCCGGCGAAAGCGAGCTGAACCAAGACCGCGAGCACCACCGAACTGTGAAAGAAATGGGCCCGCCGGAGCTTCACGACGAGGAACTATTGCCGATACGAGGGGTGCGACCTGTTTGCGATACCGAAGCCGGCAGGAGTCGGCGCTCAAGCCGCGCCGGTCGGCTCGATGGGTGGCCGCTGCTCGGCCCGGCCGAGGGCCCGGCTGGTGTGCTCGACAATGGCGCCGGCAACCGTTTCGGGCGAATCCCACATGGCCAGGTGCCCGAGCCCGTTGAGGCGTACCCAGTCTGCATCCGGCAACAGCCGCCGCATGCGGGCGTAGTAGTTCGGCCAGCGCAACAGTCGGTCCTGGGACCCGTACATGATTCGGACCGGGCAGTCGATGGACCCGAGGTCACCAAACGTCTCGCCGGTCCCAACGAGGCCGAGCACGTCGTCGATGATCGCGCACCCGCGTGCCCCCTCAAACATGGCCACCGCACTGGCGGGCGGCACCTTGCGGCCGTCAGCCACCATGTCGCGCAGAGCGATCCTTCGTAGGACGGCGAATCGAGCCACGAAGGGAAGCAACGGTCCGAAGAACCGCAGCAGCAACTGATTTCGGCGAAAGACCCCGGCCGCGGTGCGCTCCTCACGGCTCCCCGGCTCCCAGCCGCCCGCCGGGCAGACCCCGACGACCGACAACGCCCGGCCACGAACGGCGAGCTCTAGGGCCAGCCAGCCGCCGAGGGAATTGCCCACCACGTGAACCCGGTCAAGGCCGAGGGCGTCCAACTGACGCTCCACCACGTCGACCGACGTGGTGATCGTGAGTGGTACCGACCTGTCCCACGGATCACCGCCGACATGGCCGGCCAGGCTCCAGGCGTACACCTCGTGGTGTGCGCTCAGAGCCGCCAATATCGGTGTCCATCCCCGCCAGGTGTCGGTGAAGCCGTGCAGCAGCACCAGTGGCTCTCCAGAACCGGCGTGGTAGGGCACAGGAGTCAGCACGCCCGTCGAATGTAGCCCGGAGCGGGCGGAGTGGTGGATGGCCGCTCGTTTTATCGCCGCGGTCGGTTCGCCCTTAGACTGCTTCATCAGGCAAGAAGGAGGTCGGCGAGGATCCGGAGTGGCGAGGGTCTAGCTTGCGGGCCCACAGTTCTGACGCGGAGGTGACCGATCAGCGCCGATGAAGATCGGGTCCCGGTGCTCGCCGCCTGGGGCCAGTCAATGGAGCGGGACAGCACCGTCACCGCCATGGATCTGGCCGTGCGGGCTGCGGAGGACGCCCTGCGCCTGGCTCCTGGCCTACGTCCTCGCATCCAGCAGGTCGTGATGATCAACGTACTCTCCGGCGCTCCCCGAGCAGCCGCCTCCGTCCTGTCCGATCGGCTCGGCTTGGCGCCGCGCCAGGTCGAGGTGACGACGGTCGGTGGCAACTCGCCGCAGTGGGCCGTCACGCGGGCCGCCAGCGCCGTGGCCGCGGGCGACATCGACGCGGTGCTCGTGGTCGGAGCCGAAGCGCAGCGGTCCCAACGGGCCGCCCGGGGCCAGGGGAATCGGCACCAGGGCTCAGCGACGCAGAAGTCCGACGACGGTGACGCCGATCGGCCGGCCGACCTTACCGTGGGCGACGAGCGGATGGGGGTGGGACAGGAGGAGCTTGACGCCGGCCTCATCGTTCCTGTCCACGTCTACGCCCTGTTCGAGAGCGTCCTGGCCCACCGGGCCGGTCGCAGCTTCGCCGAACAACGACTGGCCCTCGGTGCTCTCATGGCTCCGTTCACCGAAGTAGCCGCCGCGCATCCCTACGCCTGGTTCCCGCAACGCCGGCGCCCCGGCGAGCTGTCGGAGCTGACTCCCGACAATCGCCTGGTGACCGAGCCCTACCCCAAGCGCATGTGCGCGGTGCTAGGGGTGGATCAGGGTGCTGCGGTCGTCGTCTCCTCGCTCGGCGCGGCGCGGGCCGCTGGGGTTGCAGAGCAGGTGATCTTCTGCGTCGCCGGGGCAGATGCCAATGACGTGTGGTACCCGTCCGCCCGGCCCGATCCCGGCCGGTCGCCCGGGATCGCGGCCGCAGGGAGCGCGGCGTTCACCGCAGCCGGCATCGGTGTCGACGACCTGGTGGCCATCGACCTGTACTCCTGCTTTCCCTGCGCGGTGCAGATGGGGGGCGCCGCTCTGGGCCTCGACCCCTCCGACCGTCGGGGACTCACCGTCACCGGCGGCCTCCCGTACTTCGGGGGACCGGGTAACAACTACACCCTCCATGCCATCGCCACGATGGCCGGTCTATTACTCGATCACCGAGGCATCGGTCTGGTGACCGGTCTCGGCTGGTACGCGACCAAGCACGCGGTCGGGATCTACTCCTCCGCCCCGCCGGCCCGGGGTTGGCAACGCGGGGACACCGGTGTCGCGCAGACGGCGATCGATGCGACCGCGGTGGAACTCGCCCACCCGGGCGTGGAGGGAGCAGCGACGGTTGTAGCGTCGACGGTCGTGGTGGGCCCGAACGGTGAGGCGGCGAGCGTACCCGCCATCCTCCGGCTGCCCGACGGGCGTCATCTGCCGGCCACGGCCGCGGCTGACGATGTGCCCGCCCTGGCGGGCCGGAACCTCGTCGGCAAGGACGTGCTGCTGTGCGGTCCAGGCCCGCGGTTCCGGGTGCTTGGCTGAGTCGGGGCCGGCGTACGAAGGGCGCCATCTACCCCCAGCCCGCGGCGGCGGGCTCTGGCGAGATGGCCGCGTGCACGGCATGGGCTAGGCGACGAGCTGCCGAGGGGGAGAGCTGCGGTCGGACGGCGGCCATCATCTCGTCCGGCGACGGAAGGTCCGCCAGGACCCACCGGGCGAACATCCCGTCGTCCATCCAGCCTGCCAGCTCGGCGTCGATGATGTCTTCGAGACATCCCTCGCTCTTCGCCTGCAAACGGAAGTCCTCCCATGACCAGGCCGAGCCGGCCATGCGGATTAGGCCGGTCAGCAGCTCAGAACCGTGGGCGCCCAGTTCGTCGCCGAGTACCCGGGCCACCGGGTGGAGCCGGGACACCTCGGACCAGCTCAACGGCCGGCGGGCTCCTTGCGCCTGCTCGAGGACCGCAGCCAACCAAGCCACCGTCTGGAGGCGGGACGGGCTCGCCGGGGGTCGTGGAGTGGGAATACCGAAGCACCGGCGCAGGCAGTCGAGCATGCGTCCTTCGAACGGCGGGTCGTCGATCGTGACCCCGTCGGACAACACCATCCTCCAGGCGATCCCGCCGGTGCGGGTCATCAGACAGGCCATGCGGATCGGGCCGTCGGCGGGGTCGACGACGCCAGGCGGAACTTCATCCAGAGCTCGGAGCCGACCGGTGGCAATTACTCCGACCGCCCGGCAGTCCGGTGTCGCCACCCAGCCGAGAAGAGCATCGGGCTCCATCGACAAGGCGACGGAGAAGTGCTCCTCATCGTCCCCCTCGGGCGCGTCCATCACCCGCACCCACGTCGGATGACCCTGCGCCGCTACCTGATCGCCACTGGCTTCCAGTAGCAAGTCGGTCAGCCGTTGCCAGTCCATCATCAAACCCACCTCCCACAGAGAATTCGGTCGTGGGGGCGGGTCCGATACCCCGATCGGCGCCGGCAGAGCGGCGCCCGGAGGACCCAGCAGGACGCTACCAACCCAGTGCGACCATCTCAACGGCCGCAGCCTCGCTATTCCGTCCGGTCCTGGGCGAACCACGCCCGCCTGCTATCCACCGGTGACCGGCAGGGGCTGAGGCCGGCGGGCCCAGGCGCCGGCGGGCCGAGAAAGGGCGGATTTTGGTAGCAGTTCGCTTCTTTGGTAGCGCAGATGACCAATTGGTGTCGTCTCCGCTACCAAAGAAGGGCAACGCGACCAAAAAGCGATGGCCTGGCGGTCGGCCCCAGCGCCGCAGCGGCCCCTCCGGACATCGTCGGCACGACCCGCTGCCCGCCGA
>PMHH01000015.1 GCA_003156595.1 Acidimicrobiaceae bacterium | reverse complement strand
CAGTCTCCTGATCAAGGACAGTTTCCTGATCGAAGCCTGACTCCGGGTCGAGGGCTGGCTCCGGGTCGGACGCCGGTCGAAGGCTGCGGACGGCGCCATGCAGCCGCTCCCACATCTCCGGCGGCATGTCGTCGCAGCGGTCGATGATGGCCGCGGCGCGTGGGTCGGTACCGCGAGCCTCGGACTTCTCCTCGTCAGTCAGGGTCAGGACCCGCAAGGCCAGGATCTCGTCGATCTCGGTCGAGTCATACAGATCACCGGGACTCTCGGGCGCGACCTCAGGCTGGTCGTAGAGAATGATCGGCGACGACAACATCACGTCGTCACCACCGATGAGCACCGGAAAGGTGCCGTCGTTGTGGCAGCCCGCTACCGCTTCTTCGGCGGCTGCGGGTGGGTCGAGCAGGGAGACGAAGGTCCCATCGTCGACCGCCAGCATGGTGTGCACGGCGACCAGGGAGTGGCCCATCACCGCGTCCCGCCTGACGCTCGTCCCATCCCATCCGGTGGTGTTTTCGACTGTGACAGTCACCTTGACGATGGGCCCCTCGCCGTCGGGATGACTCACCTGGACCCGAACCCGTCCGTCGACCCGCTCACGCCGTCGGACCATACGCCCGGCGACGGCGCCGTCGGAGCGGTGGATCATCTCGGTGTCCACCCCGCCTGCGAAGTGGAATCCCTCCTCGTATTCCTCGCCGCCGAGCGGCAAGAGCGGTAGGGGCGACAGGTCCACGACCTGGTCGACTGCCTCCTCCCAGTCGACATAGACCTTGCCGTCCACCTCGAGTGTGTCGACCGGGGTGTACCGGCCGGTCTCCCCGCCGATGTCCTCGCCCGCGTCCGGGGCCGCGGCAGGAACCTGCACGGAGCGGTGCTGCACCTGGAGGCAACGGATCCGGACGGCCACAACCGGAGCCGGGCCCGGATCGACCAGGCACTCGGTGCGCATGGCCCACCGCTCCGATCCGTCGGCCTCGCTGAAGGCTCGCGGGGTGAGCACCCCGAACTGCCAGCGGATCTGATTCTTGCGCGACGAGGCGCGGTACGGGTACAGCACGTAGCCCTCGTACAGCACGGCGTCCGCGACCGCCCGAGCCGCCGCGAAGCGGTCGAGTACCTCCGTCCTCTCGGTCATGGGCTCTCGCTCACGGGATGTCCTCCCCGGCGTGCTTCAGGAGGAGTTCGAGGGTTTGGTCCCATGTGGGCAACGCCCGTGACGCCTTGAACCGTTGGAGCGCGTCGAGGGTCTCGCGACTAACCCGGAGCCAGCCGCTGTTAGGGAAGTACAGGTCCATGACGCCTCGCCATACCGACACCGGCATGCGGTAGGACGCCTCCATGTTCCAAGAAACGGGCTCGGCCGCGAAACCCAGCTCCCCCCGGGTGAAAATCGTCCCCGAGAACAGCAGGAGCAGCGGTACCTCGCCTCCCGACAGGGCGTGAAAGTACTTGGCTCCCGCCACCTCGAAGTCGTAGCTGCACTCGATCGGCAGGTCGAACTCGGTCGAGCCGGTGAAGGCGGCGACGGTGGTCGACACATGGGTCCACAGAAACGGCCGCAGCGAGTCCCCCCACCGGGGCGTCTCGCCGAACAGCTCGTACAGGCGCTCTTCCTCTTCCGGTTGGTAGCCGCGGCGGCGTTGCGGCTCGATACGGATCTGGCAACGCAGCGCCAGGGCGTGGACGGTGCCGCCATCGATCTCCGACACCCGCACCCGCATCATGATCGTCGGCGCCGCCGCGTGTGGCTCCGGCCGGGCCTCTACGACCTCGAAGGCGAGCGTTGTCATCTGGCGTTGGCCCGCACGCGGTCGAAGAAGGAGTCCATCGCCTCGTGCGCCTCGCGACCACCGNNGAAACCCCGCCACAACTGGCGGAGATGCCCGACCAGCTCGTAGCACGCGTCGATCGGGACGAGGAAGCACTCGGCCGCTCCGCCTCGATTCCGGTCGGATCTCACCAGGAAAGCCTCGACGTCGGGTTGAAGCGTCGCCAGGTCCGGATTGGCCGCCACCACCTCTCCCCACGTGTCGAGCGGGAGCTCTGACTCGGTCGCGCCCGCAGGACCTGGGTAGAAGGCCGCCACCCGTTCCAGGGTCGAGTTGAGGAAGAAGAATGCCACCCCGACCGGGATCTGGAGCGAATCCCACTGGGCCGGCGTCAACTCAAAATCGGGGAAGGTCAAGTAGCGGTCCGGCACCGCTCGAAAGTGGGCGCCGCCGGCGCCGTCAGACATGAAGAGCAGGTAGCAGCCTCGGCACGCGCAGAGCAGGTTGCGGGCCTGCAGGTCGACCAGGTGGCCGTGCTCGTCGGAGATCGCCTCGGTGCACAGCTCGCACCGCTCCCCCACCCGCACTTCTTCTTGCTCTGGGCGCGCCCGAGGCTGACGGATGCGCTGCAACACAGCCAACGGCCCCCCCGGCGTCGGCTCGGTCATGTACCCGCCATCTCNNGCCGGGCAGTCCTCGTACACCGGTTTGGTACCTAGGGCGACCGGCACTGCCGGTACCGGTTTGGACGGCTGGTCGACGTCGATACGGACGATCTCGGGGGCTGCCTCCACGATCGCCCGCTCGACGGCGAGCTGCAGGGTGATCGAGGAGGACGGGCACCCGTCGCAGCTGCCGAGCAGCCGCAACATCACCGCGCCCGCCTCCTCATCGATACCCAGCAACTCCACGTCGCCCGCGTGGGCAGCCAGCAATGGACGAACCTGAGCGAGCGCTCCTTCCACCCGTCGGGCGACCGAATCCGGGTGCAGACCGTGCACCAGCATGAGGCTGGCCACCAGTTCGTCGCCCACCAAGGCGTCCATCAATCCGGGCGCAGACTCACTAGCCAATTCCACGACCCGGGTCAGGCCGGCACCATAGAGCTCGGAGACAAGGCGCAACAATTCCTCGGCCCGGCCGTACGACCGTGGATCCGCGGTNNGACTGCAGCTCGTCGAGCAACTGCTCGATCCGGTCGCCTGTAGCCCTGAGGTTCTGTGGTGCCGGCATGAGATGACCGCCGGTCAGCAGGACAGCTCGGGATTGGCCACCTGCGTCGGCGAGTGCAGCTTCTTGACGACCTTGCCCTTGCCGAGGTACA
>PMHH01000022.1 GCA_003156595.1 Acidimicrobiaceae bacterium | reverse complement strand
TTCATACCCCACGGGTGCGCCCCGCCAGGGGCCCATCAAAGTCTGACCTGGTCATACAGGCCCTGCGGCGCGTGCAGAACGCGTGCGATTCGTTCGATGTGTTGCGGCCGTTGATACTCACGCATGGGTCGATCACGAACAGGAACGATGACCGAATGCGGTCCCGGCCGTTGGCGCTTGCAGGTGACTGGCGATCCCGATCCTGTGGGTGGCGTACCTCGCCGGCTGTCGCGGACGGTCTGTGGGTCCCGAAGCGAAGCCCGCGATGAACTGCAACGTATGGTCGTGGCGACCGGTGCGGGCCTCCAGGGTGGTAGCAAGACGACGGTCCGGGTGCTGCTCGGCCAGTTCATGGCCGCCGCTCGTCTTTCGGCCACCACCGCCCAGGACTGGCAGAGCGTCATCGACCACCATCTCGTCCCGGAACTCGGTGACATCTTGCTGTGGAAGCTGACCGCCCGCGACTGCGACCAGCTCTACGCCAGGATGACAGCCGGCGGTCTGGGCCCGTGGCGGGTCCGTTGCGCACACGTCGTGTTGCACCGGGCGTTCGCCCAAGCGGTGCGCTGGGGATGGCTGCCCCGCAACCCGGTATCGGCGGCAACGCGCCCGGCGGCGCCCCGCACGGTGATCGTGCCTCCAAGCCCGGCTCAGATTCGCGTGATGCTCGCCGCGGCCGAACGCACCGACCCGGTGCTGGCCTGCTGGCTGCAGGTGGCGGTCGCGACCGGCGCCCGGCGAGGGGAGATCTGCGCGCTGCGCTGGGGCGACATCGATCTGGAGCAGGCCACGGTTCGCATCGAACGGTCGGTGGCCGCCACCAAGCAGGCCGGCATCGCCTTCAAGTCCACCAAGACCGGCGGCGTCCGGCTGGTGTCGCTCACCTCCCAGGCCCTATCGGCGCTACGACTTCACCGCGAACTCGCGCAGCGACGAGCCGTCCACATCGGCCGGCATCTCCGCCATTTCGTTGCCACCGAACTGCTGACCTCGGGCATCGACGTGCGCACCGTCTCCAATCGGCTCGGCCACGCCCGTACGTCCACCACTCTCGACATCTACTGGGCCTGGGTGCCGGCGCGAGACCGCGACGCCGCCGACCACCTCGACGCCGTCCTCCGCTCAAGGTGACCGGCGAGGTAGATCAAGCAAGACAGCGATGCGACCAACAACCGCGTTTACGGACAGATCCTCTCTCGGTCGGTCTCCGACGTTGTGCGGCGCGAGGTAAGGGCCGTTATGCCTCCTGAGCACCTCTGGGACAACACGTGGGGACACGGGGGCCCTGCGTTCTGGTACGGACCTCCTGCGTCTGGCTGAGCCGCGGAACAATGCCGGTTCTGGGCGGCTCGGCAGCCTCCTCCTCGACTCAGGCAGCGGTTAGAGCAGTAACCCACGCCTTGGGTCATCTCCCATGACAGAACTTGTACTTACGCTGGCTGCCGCATGGGCATGGTTTGTTGCGCGGATTTTTGGGCAGCGCGCTCCGACCCTTGGCCGGCTTACGTGGGTACTCCTCAAAATGCTTCGCTAGCGGTCGGCCGGCGACGAGTATGCCCAGATCGCGTTGGTACCTGAGGGCCCGTTCCTTGTCCTCGGCGCTCCAGACTCGAGCGTCGAGGTACATGGCATCCTCCGAATGCTGGGCGTGGGCGGCACCTGACTCCGTCGCTATACCAACGACATCCAGGGCATCTGGATACTTGACCTTTGTGACCAGCAAGGACGCCTCGAGGTAGTTACGTCGCGCTCTCCGATTCTGCTCCTCACTTCTGTCCTCACGCCACGGAAATAGGAGGAACACATACGTAGGCTGTTCCTGATGTTGCGATGGAATTACCCGGAGCCGCCGCTCAGAGGGCTCCGTAGTCTCGATGGCCTCGACCAAAGCTTCCGATAGGGCGCGACGCCGAAACCTAGGCTCAGCGGCCATGAAACGCAACACCGTCTCAGACGAGACGAACGACGGCTCCGTCACGAAATACTGAGTTCCGCCGAGAGCGTGCCTGCCGAACCTCTCGATAAGCCTGTCCCAGACGTACGAGATCTCATCCTGTTCGACTTGGGCGCGCCGCTCTCGACTCGAGGCGAAATCGGCCCACCACGTCTCATCGAGCATGACGAGGTCGAGATCCGGGTCGAAGTCGAAGGCGTGCTCCCCCTGTTCATCGATGTGCGTCACGAAGTATGCGAGGAGGTTTTCCTCTCCTGCGACATATACCGTCCGCGACCTGCAGAGTTCCTCCTTCTTCCTGAGGTAGCGAAGGAAGTCCTCGGTTGTATCGAGCGTCGACATGATGATGTCGAGCGTCGTGTCATCGAACACGTGGACGAACTCGCGATCCGGATCGAGGTCACCCACCACGAAGGGTTCGGTATGCATGGCCAGCCCACGAACATCGGTCTTCAGCATCATGCTTCCAGTACCGCCATTACATCGCCCGACATGCTTCTGAGACACCGTGCACCGTTACGACTAGGTGGTGTCGAGCAGCATCCGGCCTTGGCAGCCGAACAGGGAGGGGGTGTCGGCAGTCGGGGTCCAGGTAGACCCGTTCAGGATGCTGACGTAGCCACCGGACCGCTCCCCGCGCTTGGCGGGCCCCAGCTGAGACAGCGGAATGGAACCATCGCTTCCAGTCCACTTCGAGCGTCGATTTCGGCTTGAGGACGCAGTGCTTGTCCGAGAAGACGATGACATCGTCGCCCATCACGACCAATAGGTCGCACAACTCCTTGTTGCCACCCTGATTTCGGAACGGGCGTGGATAACTTCACAACGAGAGGAAGTTCCGCTCGCACAGGGCTTCCAGGTACCGCTCGGCCGGCGTGCTTCCCGACGACTTCGTTATTGGCGATCGCGTACCGCCGCTCCGCTGTGATGTGCCTTCCGGTGCCGCATCTTGTTCACCCACTGCGTCTAAGCCTCGGTCGCAGCGACGTTTCGTTGCGGAAAGTCAGATTTGGTGAAGGAGAGGAGGCTCACCGGAGCGTCGGGCGGCACATCGATAACTGGGCCGACCGGGCGAGAATCAGTCCCTACGAAGATTCCGTGGAAGTCCACCACAACGAGCATCCTCGAAACGTCCTCCGCACTGGGTATTAGCTCATAGGTGAGCGAGGCACCTCTGCTGTTTGCGACGTCGGCCCGAGTCCCGATGATGAAGAAGCCATCTCGGGGCAAGCCGAGGACGGCCTCGCGAACATGGTCGAATCGGGGCTCGAGGATCATTTCGCCATGGTCAACCCAAGCGCATTCGAGTGCGGATTTCAGGAGAGCTCTCGAGAGCTCTGAGGCGTACCGAGGCGTCATCCTCCTGCCACCGCTTCCCTTGACCTCCAGGACTCACCCTGCCATCGGGAAGCCGTCCCACCTCCCGCAACAGGCCCGTTTGGGTCATGGGATCGAGGCGCAGAACCGGATCTCTTCCATTCTCGCTCGGGAAGTACTTGGCAGTGCCCTCAGCAAATCGAAACTGCGGATTTTTTCCCGCCTTCGAGCGAATACCTCGGAACGTTCGCATCATTCCGAACGGCGTGAAGTCGCACAGGGTCTGGTCGAGCACCGAGAGGACCTGATTGTTGCATCGGTCGCAGACAATCCCAGGGGGCAGGATCAACTCTGCGTTCCCGAGTGACTCAGGGAAGATGTGCTCCTGGGAGGTAAATCCGCCATCTCCGCGTCGACAGACGAGGCAGCCCTGCTTCTCCCCCAGGGTACGGGCATGCTCGACCCGACGACGCTGGGCGTCTCGCTGAGACCTTCTCTGTTGCAGCTCTCTGGCGAGATCCCTAAACCGGCACAGACGCTCTCACGCAACTCGGGTTGCAAGTCGTCGATTGTCGTAAGACCGCCACGGCCGCGATGAACATGGTGAAGACGGAACTGCGTCTCATCCAGAAACGAGGCCGAGTGGCTCGCCACGACCACTTGAAGTTGTGGATCGAGCAGTGCTAGCCCCTGGGCAAGAAAGCGTTGAGCGCTTGGGTGAAGCGCGTTTTCAGGCTCGTCCAAAACAAGTAACCGATCCCCGATCTCGATCTCCCCTAATCGCAGTTCGGCCGGTCCCGCGTCCGACGCAGCAGGAACCTGGGAACAGTGCCATCGTGATTGCCAGCTGCGCCCATCGACGTTGAGCGCTGCTCATCTCGTCGACCCCGACCATCTCTTCGGAGGGGTCCAGGGCGGCCCATCGAAGTGGTGCAGTACCGTCGTACCAATCGTCGACAGGTAACACGTCCAATGTCAGCACGGGCGCGTCGATAAGAAGCGTACGGAGGATCCCGTTCGCTCGGTCCGCTACTCCTCTCAGGAATTCATCACCACGCCGGTGCACGGCCTTCGCGCTGGTAAGCGCTTCTAATTGCGGACCAACAAAGCTCCGCTGCAAGCCAGCCCACGATCGCAACTTGCCGCTGGTCAATCGATTGAGGTCGAAGAGGGGGCCAACGGGCTCGTGATAGAGGGGCAGCAACGTTCGACTCCCGGACTCGGTGCGTGCGTCGATTGACAAGTCGTCAAGCCAGAACAGCGGCAGAGCAGCCCACGGGTGGTCAACGAGAGCGGAGCGAAGAAACACGCCTGTGTAGTCATAGGCATTGTCAAGCAGCCCGGCCAACTGCGTGTTCTCCCCAGAGATCGAGAACGTCCTTTCCTCGCGGCGCCCTGGGCGATGCTCGCCGGCGATAGTCATCCCGACCGCCCGTAAGGGGTCCGCAGCTGGACCGGTTGTCTCTCCGATCCGGACACCTAGCCAGAGAATCCATTGTTGGTGGCCGAAGGATTGGAGCACAACGCGCCCCTGCCGTACGACCTCCCACGTGATGTCGGCGGCGAGCGGTTCGTCGACCCCTCCCCCGAGGTACTCTCCCCCTGCTGTGAGCCTCGAGTACAAGACCGCGCCCAATGCCGAGATCAGTCGTTCGACCGAGGACTCGAGCCATGGTGCGTGACTCGGCGATCCCGCTCTCATGGCCAACATCTCGGCTCTTTCAAGCAGGTCGCGGTGCCACCACGGAATCTCGCTTGCCGCAACCTCCGAGTCTGTGATGGACGCCTGTACGGCACCGCCGCGGTCACCTGCCGGAACGCCAAGGGCGACCAGAAGACTGCTGAGTATCCGAGTCTTCCCGGCACCATTCAGCCCATAGAGAACGTCAACGCCCGGCTGGAAGCGAACATCCACCGATCCGAGCGGCTCTGGAATCGGCAGAGTAACTCCCTCAAGCCGAACCCGACACAAGCGTCGCTCCACTTCACAACCGTAGTTGCGTGATTCCCCGCAAACTGCACATGCTGCCGCGGATAGGCGTGAGTTTCGCCAGGAAGGTCGTGGCTGGATCACGCCCCGGCCGTCGGCTGGAGGCAGCGGATCAAAGATGGCAACGATCCGGTCGCTAGCGCTCGCCCCCAGGTGGTCATGCGCTCAGTAGATACAGCCGCCTCATCCCCCCAAGCCGACACCCCTGCCAGTGGTGAACGCCGTTGCGAAAGCGGTGACCTACCCCTTCCGCGACGACAGGACCACCCTCCCGCGTCACGCATCCCGACAGGAACTCCCCGCAGAAACGCCCACTCGGTAGCCGGCGCAGTGTAGCGCCCCGGACGCTCGATAATGCTCGGCGTTCGACCGGTCCCAACTCACAGGCACCGTACACGGCGCGATTTGGGGCACCCGTGTATCTCCCGGCTTCTGTCCTTCTGGGACAGCGAACGGCCGCCTTGGCCCCTGGAGTCGGACGTCACATGAACGTTCTGGGGCAATTCGCGTTGCCCAGTGCAGGCGCGCAGCCCATTCAGCTGCAGCGGGCACAAAAACCAGTCAGCTGACCGGTTAGTTGGCGATGCCGGCTCGAGCGGCCGCTTGCGAGCGGTCATCGAAGCCAGCGATGTCGACGATACGCCCGTCTTTGACGGCGAGGACCTGCCAGCGCGGAGCGG
Organism: Acidimicrobiaceae bacterium; assembly: GCA_003156595.1. Lineage (GTDB taxonomy): Bacteria > Actinomycetota > Acidimicrobiia > Acidimicrobiales > Palsa-688 > PALSA-693. Next base: position 20,982 of record PMHH01000022.1, on the reverse strand, counting down.
CAGCGTCAAGTTCGTCGGCTGCCGGGGGGCGCGACACGCTAAGTCCTACCAGAATGCAGTCGGTGCCGAGCAGCACCTCCGTCACTGTCGCCGTCGTTCCCTTATCTCGGGCAGCCTTGTACCAGGTCAAGACCTGGCGCCGGTTACGACATCCCCACTCCGGTTCATCCGCCGGCCCCCAATGCACATCCGGATCGAGCAGATCCTGATAGGCGTCAAGGTCTCCGGCCTCGAGAGCGGCCCTTACCCGCTCGGACAACTCTTCGAGGTTCGCGTTCACGGCACGAGATTACTCGTCGACTCTTCTTCTCCAGGCCGGTAGCTCAGGTGTTCGCTAGAACGAGCTGGGCCAGCAGGGATTGGACGCGTCGGTCGATGTCGTCAACGATGGACCGGACCTCCTCGACGGGCAGGCCAGCTGGGTCTGGGAGGTCCCAATCGATATACCGCTTTCCAGGGTAGAAGGGGCAGGTGTCGCCGCAGCCCATGGTGACGACCACATCGGCGGCTTGGGCGTCGTCGTCTGTCAGGGCCTTGGGGAAGTCCGTGGAGGTGTCGAGGCCGCGTTCGGTCAGGATGGCGACGACGGATGGGCTGAGTTGGTTGGCGGGCTCTGAACCCGCGGAGCGGACTTCGACGGCGCCGTGAGCGTGGTGGTCGAGTAGGACTTTGGCGGCCAGGCTGCGCCCGGAGTTGTGGATGCAGAGGAACAGTACGACGGGCTTGGTGCTCATGGGATCTCCCGGGACAGGCTGGCGGCTGCGAGTTGGTGCGTGGCCGTCATCGTCGGGGTTTGGTCCTCGTCGGCCGGGTGGGGGATGACGACCTCGGACGCCTCTTTGGCGGTGATGGCCGGGTAGAGCGCCTTGATGATGGCGAACCCGACCAGGCCGCCGACGATCTGGGCGGCGATGAACGCCGGGGCGGAGGAGGGGGCGATGCCGGCGAATGTGTTGGAGAACATGCGCCCGACGGTGATGGCCGGGTTGGCGAAGCTGGTGGAGCTGGTGAAGAAGTAGGCGGCGCCGATGTACGCGCCGACGGCGGCGGGGGCGGTGGCGCCGCGGCCGGTGCGGGCCAGGGCGAAGATGACAAGCAGCAGCCCGGCGGTGGCGACGATCTCGGATACGAAGTGCGCCCCGGTGGCCCGGTGGTGGGTGGAGATGGTCACCGCGGCTCGGTTGAACATGATGTTGGCCAGCGTTGCGCCCGATACGCAGCCCGCGACCTGGGCGGGCAGGTAGGCCAGGGCGTCGCGCCATCTCAGGCCACCGAAGGCGGCGTCTACGAATGACACGACCGGGTTGAAGTGGGCGCCCGAGACTGGGCCGATCATCAGGATCAGGGTGTACAAGCCGGCGGCGGTGGCGGCCGCGTTCTCCAGCAGTTCTAGGCCGGTCTGTCCGGGGGAGAGTTGCTGGGCGGCGATACCGGAACCGATGACCACGGTGGCGAGCAGGGCGCTGCCCAGCCATTCGGCGGCGAGACGGCGCCACAATGCAGACCTGTTCAACTCGGCCCGGCCTTTAGCAGCAGGACCGGCCGGAGCCGCCCGCGGTGACGCTGACCGGTTCGGGTGTGCAGCCCTCGGTGGAGCAGCCCAGGCCGGTTTCGTCGGGGGCGTCGGCCAGCACGGTATAGACCTCCCAGGGGGCGCCGTCGGGGTCGTTGACCCATGCCTTGTCCTGCACCGCGTAGCAGCAGGTGGCGGACTCCTGCACGTCCGGTTCGAAGCCCTCGCCAGCCAACCGGGCGGTGGCGGTCCGGACTTCTTCGGGGGTTTCGACCTCGATACCGAGATGGTTCAGTGCGCCGGCCACGCCACAGCCTCGGCCGTCGGGGTTCTCGATGAGGACCAGCTTGAGCGGTGGGTCGGCGATGGCAAAGTTGGCGTAGCCGGGGCGGCGTTTGGCCGGCTCGGCGGCGAAGAGCTTGGAGTAGAAGTCCACGGCCGCGTCGATGTTGGCCACGTTCAGGGCCAGTTGTACTCGGGACATCCCTACCTCCTGGTAGCATCGACAACTGTTGATGCGTTGATGATCGTCGATGTAATGATAGATGTCAATGGGAGAGGGTGTGGCCGGCAGAAGAAGTCCCGCTATGGAGGTGTTCGAAGTGGCCGAGTGCTGCCCGTCGGTACTCGCTGCTCCCCTCGACGCCGACGAAGCCGGGGAACTGGCCCACGGGTTCAACGCTCTCGGCGATCCGGTCCGACTACGGGTACTCTCCATGTTGGCCGCCGCCCCCTCGGGCGAGATCTGCGTGTGCGACTTCATCGGACCACTCGGCAAAAGCCAAGGGACCATCTCCCACCACCTCAAAATCCTCGCTGAAGCTGGACTCGTCCACGGCGACCGACGCGGCAAATGGGTCTGGTACTCCCTGGACCGGGACCGACTGGCGAGCCTGCGCGCCGCCATCGACGCCTGAGCCGACCTCGTCATCAACGAAGCGACCCCCTGACGATCCCCGAACCTGCCGGGACATCTTGCCAGCCCCTTGGGCGAGGTGCCCCAAATAAGGCGCGCTAGACTGGCTTGAGGGTGCCCTTCAAGTGCCGGTAATTGCGTAGGCGGTATTTGCTCGGTCTTCCTCGCAGGACCGTGCCATGCTGGGGTACTGAGAGAGTTTTACGGCTCTTCGAAGCGGTCCAGGACCATTAGGCGTTCGTGGACGACGACGAAGTAACGACAGATGAGGGCGGTGCGAGGAACGGTGGCCAGGTACAGCTCGTCGTCCTCCCGCGATGTGTCGATGTCGACTATGGCCGCTGCGGGTTCTCTGATCTCTTCCTTGGCCGCTTTGAGGATGGAGTCGATGCCGGCGGCGATCTGGCGGTCCCGCTGCTCGGTGGCGTGTTGGTAGATGAGGCTGGCCCTTGGCGTCGAGTGGCCGAGACGGGCCATGAGCTCTCGGGTGGAGGCATCGGTGGCGGCAGCGAGGTTCCCGGCCAGGATGCGGAAGTCATGGAAGTGGCGTTCGGTCGCGCCGGCGCTGTCGGCGGCCTCTCGTGAGCCCGATATCTAGCAGGGCGTCGAGCTTTGAAGCCCGGAGCCAGACATTCGGCGCGCGTAATCTGTCGCGGCAGGGTCACGGGATGCTGCGCCCCGAGCTGAACGTCGTTCGGCATCGCGGGAAAGTCGACTGGGACCGTTGCGGCCGTGTTCCAGAACGGTCATTGTGGAGTCGTGGAAGAAGCCATCCCAGTTCTACGAATCGATGAGGCTGCTGCGTCAATCTCCTGGTACCGGCGGCTCGGGTACGTACAGGAGTGGGAGTACAGGTTCGAGCCAGGTTTCCCGGCCCTCGTGTCTGTCGCCCGGGCCGGCGGCGCCCGGTTGTTCCTGTCAGAGCACACCGGCGACGCCACATCGGACGCCCTCGTCTGTCTCCGAGTCGACAGCCTCGATGCAGTCGCTCAGGAGTTTGGTAGCGAAATACTCGAACAGCCGTGGGGTCGAGAGGTTCACCTAGTAGATCCAGACGGCAACCGTCTGCGGATCGGTGATCCTGCACCGAAGGAATGATCGGATTGCATCAGCGCCCTGACGGACCGCTCGCAGCCTGTGCGCCGACTCGGCCGCGTCATGAGGTTGCCAGATCATGCCGTCGGGTCGGGCTGGGACGGCTTCCCGCCGAGAAAGTCTTCCCAACCCACCTGGACGGGTTTCCAGCGGCGGTCGATTGTGGTGGCGCGACGCTCGGCATGCTGCTCCCGCTCACCGTGGTACCGGTGGCGGGCCCACAAGGAATTCGGCCGGGCTAGCCGCGCCGCGCCGATCAGCCCGACTGGCAGGATGAACACGCTGAACAGGGCCGTTCGATACTTGCCCTTGAGGACGCAGATCACGGCGAGGGCGCCGTCGACTATAAGCACGCCGGTCGCGCTCAGGCGCACGACCTGCTCGACGTTGCTGAGGCCGTCGATGCCGAAGGGGGTGAACCCCACGAGCGCGAGGCCTAGGCACGCACCGGCCAGGCTGACCGCTTCGACCGAGAGCTGTCCCTCATCGCTCCAGTACACGTCCTGCAGGTGGAGGATGAGCGCGAACTCGTCGAGCACGAGCGATACGCCGATCCCGATGGTGATAGCGGCGCTACACCGCCAGGGCAACGTGTCCGCGGCTCCGATGGCGACGAACGCGCCGGCGACTAGCAAGATAATGCCCGGCACCGCGTGATGGATGTGCGCCCCGCTGCTGGTGATGTTGTTCTTGAAGGGCCCGCGTCCGTCTCGAATCAGCCGCGTGATAGTGCGCGTCACCGCGAAGGTGACGACGAAACTGAGGAAACACAGCATCAGCGGTAGCTTCCCGGCCGCGATGATGTCGTAGTGCCACCAGTGAGCCACTACGTCACCATAAATCGTCCGTCGTGCTCGAATGGACGAGGTCGAGTGCTCGATCGCCGCCCTGACGCCCGAGCAGCTAGCGATCTCGAGGTGCTTGAAGACCACTGACGGTTAGGGAGGGCGCGCCGGCTCTCCCGGTCACGCCGACGGACACGACGGAGATCGGCACACAACGTCACGATTTCTCAGCTGGCTGATCGCTCCGGTGGGCTCAGCGAGCGTGCTCCGCGATGACCTGCTCGAAATCGGGCTGGTTGGCCAACTCCTCATAGATCGAGCCGTCAGCGAGACCGGCCTTGACCCTCTCGACGAAGGCACGAGCCGAAGGATCCTCGGCCGCCCGGGCCGCCAGCTCGTGGAGGTCAGGCACCGGGGGAGCCGTCTGCTTCGACGAGTCGGGTATCGCCACGTTCACCATCTTACGGCTGCTCTAGGAGGTCCGGGGACTAGCCGCCGTGCGCGATTCGTGCGCGAACGGTTCCTTGGAATTCGGTATCAGAGGCCGGCAGCCGCCGGACGCGAAAGTCCTGGTAGGAGGCCAATTCGGCGAAGACCCGCAGGTACCGAAAATGGCCGAGGGTGACTTCCCAAGCTGAGAACGCGGGTTCGATTCCCGTCGCTCGCTCTCGAAAACCCTTGCGGGTGCTGGGTTTTCTCTGGCTGTTCCGGCCCAGGGCCGCCACGACCGATACCCCCGCGTTCCACCGTCGGCCCTGCCCGACGAAACTACTGGTTCGTTCTGGCCATTTCGCCATGCACTACCCCTGCCGATCCTGGGCCGAGAAGGTGGCAATCTACCTGGCGGGTGGCTTGCGGGCTTCGAAGAGGGTCCGAGACATGGTCGAGTGGAAGGGGCCGTCCCTCTCGATCTGGTCGTAGAGAGCCTTCAGCCGGTCGCGATAGCGATCCACGCTGAAGTCCGGCACCGTCCAGATGACCTTGCGCAGGAAGAACACCATCGCGCCCACGTCGAAGAACTCCAGCCGCAGCCGCTCGTTCCGGCACTGAGCGATCTCCAACCCGTCCGCCCCGGCCTGCTTGGCCTCGACGTCATGATCTCGACGGCGGCCGGGCTCGAATGATCCCAGGAAGTACTCGCTGATCTCGACGTTGGTGCCGCTACCGACATGCTGAGCGAAGTAGGTGCCCCCGAATGCGAGCACACGGGCGATCTCCGACCAGTGGACCGTGGCCGGATGGCGACTGGTCACCAGGTCGAACGCACCATCTGCGAAGGGCAGCGGAGGCTCTTCGGGATCGGCGACCACCACGGCCCCGAGTGGGTGCAGCAGGGCCGTCGCTCTCGCGACGTTGGGCGGCCAGCCTTCCGTCGCGACCAGTGTGGGTGGGAAGTTCTCCGCTCCAGCGCCAGCGAGTACTTCCCCGCCGCCTGTCTGAATGTCGAGAGCGGCCTTGGCTGTTGCGAGCTTCCCGGCGAGGAGCCGCTGGTAGCCCCATGACGGGCGTTCCTCGGTGGCACGCCCGTCGAGCCAGGAGAAGTCCCAGCCCTCGATCGAGACTTTGGTCGCTTCGTCCACGAGTTCGTCAAACGACTTCCCCACGGCAGCATCAAACCAGGCCTCGGACGGCCACACGAATAAAATTCCCCGACGAGGGGAGAGTTCCTTTGATCCCAGCTCCGTCGGCGCATCCCCCCGGGCTCGTCCACCCTAACCACCCGTATGCGCCACTCTATGGATTCATTTGAGCCAGTCCGTGTTGGTAGGCGTAAGCGACCGCCTGGGCGCGATCGCGGGCGTCGATCTTGGCGAACAGGTGGTTGATGTGGCTCTTGACCGTTCCCTCGCTGACGAAGAGTCGTTCGGCGATCTCGGTGTTGGAAAGGCCGTCGGCGATGAGGGACAGTACGACCTCCCGGGACGTGAGCCCGACGGGGAGGCATCGGCGCCGCCCTCGTCGTGTGGGGCGCCGTCAGCGGCATCAATTGGGTGCGGCGCGGCACCTACGACGACGACTGAGAGAGCACGACCGGGCGATGAGCGCCGTCGAGGTCGTCGGGTTGACGAAACGCTTCGGGGATCTGGCGGCGGTCGACTGCGTGAGCGTCGAGGTCCCCGACGGACAGCTGTTGGCGGTGCTCGGTCCGAACGGTGCGGGCAAGACCACCACCTTGGAGATCCTCGAAGGCTTCATGACCCCGACCAGCGGCACCGTCCGGGTCCTAGGAGCCGACCCCCACCGGGGTGATCGATCGTGGCGGGCCCATGTCGGGCTGGTCATGCAATCGACCGGTCTGGACGCCGAGCTCACCGTCCGCGACACCCTCGGCCTATTCGCCCAGTTGTATCCGCGACCGATGAGGATCCGCGAGGTGCTCGAACTGGTCGAGTTGACCGACGACGCCCAAACCCGGGGGGCGCATCGTCACCGACACCACCCCCCGCGAGCTGCGCACCAGAGGCGGCCTCCCCGCCATCCGCTACCGGCTCCCCGACGAGGCGCACGTGGAAGACCTGCCCCCCACACTTGGCTCCCACCTCGACGGCGACGGTCGAACCCTCATCATCAGCAGCAGCGACGTCACCGCGGCGCTGCGGGAACTGGTCGGCTGGGCTGACTCTCATCGCCTCGACCTATCCACGCTAGAAGTCGGCCCGCCCAGCCTCGAGGACGCGTACCTGACCGCCATCGGAGAGCCACTCACGCCCGAGCGCTTCACCCCTACGGCACCCACTTCGGCGACGGCCCAGGAACACGTCTCACCTGGATGGCAGCCCTCGCCATCCTGGCCGCCTTGGCCTTGGCCGCGTTCGCCTGGGCAGCGACCGCCACCGCCGTCACCAGCATCATCCCCACCGTCGAAGCCGCCGCCCCCATTCTGATGCTCACCTACTTCCCCATCATCATCATCTCTGGCGTGCTTGGCACGATCAGCGAACCCCACTGGCTATCCAACCTGGCCACCTACCTGCCCGCCCAGCCCCTCATCGACGCTATGACCCAGGCTGTCCGTCACACCCCAGGTGCTGCCCTTCTTCCCGCTCGCGACGTGATCGTGCTCGCCTGCTGGGCGGTCGGAGGCCTCCTCGCAGCCGTCCTGCTCTTCAGATGGGAGCCTCATCGACCCACCCGACGGCGAGCCGCTCGCGCCAAGCCATGACCGGGGCGCTTAGAGTCGGTCAAGTGAGCACCGGTTACTGGCGTAGCTCCGTCCAAGACGAGGCCATGCAGGACGAGCATGGGTTCATCTGGCAGGCCATGCTCGATACGATCGATATTGAGCTGGGCGGAGCGCGGGTTCTTGATGCCGGCTGCAACCGAGGCGGTTTCCTGCGGATGCTCGTTGACGGGGCTGGGATCGCCGAGGGCTACGGTTACGACCCGGCCTTCGCTGCAGTTGCCGACGCTCGCGAGCTTTCTGGTGATCGCCCATTGACCTTCGAAGCGGCCCACGCCATTCCGGCTGGATGGGGCGGCTTCGACGTGGCGTTCAGCCACGAGGTCCTTTACCTGCTGGCCGACTTGCGAGTCCATGCCGAGGATATGTTGGCTGCCCTTCGCCCGGGGTGCCCCTACTTCGCGGTTATGGGGGTACACGCGGGGAGCCAGATGATGGCTGCGTGGCACGCCGCAAACGCTGATCATCTTGATCTGCCTGATCTACACGACCTCGACGAGGTCGCCGGCGTCTTCGAGGAGGCAGGCTTCGAGGTAGGGGTGGCCCGGCTGCGTTTTCGCTTTGTCCCGGTGTCGGCTCATCGGGCCCGGCCCGCTGACCGCGACCGCCTTGTTGAATGGCTCGACTACTACAGCGACGACAAGGTCATGTTCCGGTTCACCCGGCCGAGCTGACCTACCCCTGATTCCCGGGGCGCGGACCATACCTTGAGCTCCCGCTAGAAGGCCCGCCACAGCCGGTCGATCTCCCCAAGTGGATCCTGGGCGACGGAGCACGGCGAGTCGAGGATGGTCGTGGACCGATCAGGGGCGGCGTAGCGGGGCCAAGACCCGGTGGTCGGCCCGACCGGCGTGCCCGACCGGGCGAAGGACGACCAGGCGGCCCTGATCTCGGTCGAAAGATCCTCGGCCGCGGCGTCCGACCCCAGGAAGTCGGACCAGCCGGCGCGCCTGAGGGTCCCGAATACGAACGGAAGGTCAATGGCGTGGAAGGCGCCGCGCTGCCAGTCACCGCCGCGGGCCGGCCAGCTGAATTGGGCGCAGTACGTCAACGCTCCATGGCCCAGCCGTGACTCGGCGAGGCGTCGGGCGGGCAACCTCATGGCTCCATCCGTCTGCAGCGCAGCCCACACGTAGGCGCCCCGGGTGCGGCCGTGCGCCGCCTCCGAGGCGGTGTACAAGTCGACCAGTTGGGCAGCCCGGTCGTACGGCACCTCCTCGCCAAGCCGGGACGTGAGGTAGCGAGCCGCCCACCTGATGAGCCCGTCCCGACCTATCGTGTCGGCGCGAGCGTTGGGAAAGAGGCGCATCTCGTCGGCGGTCCAGGTGAGCAGGAGGTCGACATCGGCTCCGGCGCCACCAGAGATCGCTTCGGAAGGTTTCTCCGGCAGGATCTGTCCGTCGACGACAGGGTGGAACGGCATGGGGCTGACCGTGCTCATGAGGGACGGCAGGCACTTGCCTTGGGCTTCGATCAAGGCGGCGGCGGGGAGGCCACGCAACTTGTCGATGGCCCCGGGTCCGCCGCCCGCGTCCAACTCAGCCAACAGCGCGGCGGTGACCAGTCCGGCGCGGTCCGGGTCGAGCGTGTCTTCGATCCCTGCGCTCTGGCAGATGCATCGACTGAAGACGCCTTTCGACAGCGGCGACGCCAGCAGGTGGAGCAAGGACCCGGCTCCGGCCGATTCGCCGAAGACGGTCAGGCGGTCCGGATCGCCTCCGAAGGACGCGATGTTGCGGCGCACCCATTGCATGGCGAAGAGCTGGTCGAGCAAACCGGCGTTCGGGACTGCGTCGGTCTGGTCGCCGCCGTGGTCGCCCAGCCACAGAAACCCGAGCGCGCCGACTCGGTAGTTGGCCGAGACGACCACGACTTCTTGCTCCGCGCACAGGCGGCCTGCGTCATAGGTTTGGATGCAGGTGCCCCCCGTGAGGAACGCCCCTCCGTACACCCATATCATGACGGGCCAGCCGGATGGGTGGCCGTCCGGCGCCCACACATTGAGCGTCAAGCAGTCCTCGGCGACCTCGCCGACGTCGCTGCCAGGAATCAGTGCAGAGAAGGGGCCGCCCGTGGCCTGCATGGGTGACGGCCCGAATGAGTCGGCTGCCCTGACACCAGACCATGGTTGGGCCGGCTGTGGCGCTCCGAAACGGGCGGCACCGACCGAAGGAGCCGCGAACGGAATACCCCTGAAGACGCGCACCCGGGGGAGCGATTCCAATGGCCGGTCGTAGCAACCTCGGACCCGACCCGCATCGGTCTCGACGATCAGGCTCAGGGCGGCAACCCTAGCGCCACGCCTAGCCTTCGCACGATGAAGGTAACCGTTCTCGACGACTACCAGCGAGTGGCGTTGCAGTCGGCGGACTGGTCCGGGGTGACGGCCCGAGCCGAGATTGCCGTCGTCGATCATCATCTCGACGGCGAAAAGCTCGTGGAGGCGCTGGCCGGCAGCGAAGTGATCGTCCTGATGCGCGAACGCACCGCTGTCCCTGCCACCCTCCTGGATCGGTTGCCGGCCCTCCGGCTGATCGTCACGACCGGCCCTTTCAATGCGGCTATCGACGTGGGCGCGGCGATTGAGCGGGGGATCACGGTGTGTGGGACGGGCGGCGACGTGCAGCCCACGGTGGAGCTGACGTGGGCGCTCATCCTTGGCTTGGCTCGCTGGGTGGCGGCGGAAGACGCGGCCCTGCGGACCGGCGCGTGGCAGACCTCGGTCGGCACTGGGTTGTCCGGCAAGACCCTCGGGATCGTCGGCCTGGGCCGGATCGGCAGGCGGGTGGCACGCATCGCAACGGCTTTCAGGATGGAAACCGTGGCGTGGAGCCAGCACCTCGACCCCGAGGTGGCTGTCGCCAGAGGGGTCAAGCCGGTTACCAAGGCGGAGTTGTTCGCCTCGGCTGACGTCGTGTCGATCCACCTGGTCCTGTCGGCGCGAAGCCGAGGGCTGATCGGGCGCGCTGAGCTGGAAGCCATGCGCCCGACCGCCCTTTTGGTCAACACGTCGAGAGGTCCGATCGTCGACGAGGACGCCCTCGCCGAGGCCCTGACCCAAGGCCGCATCGCCGGAGCCGCCCTGGACGTGTATGGCACCGAGCCTCTTCCCGCGGCCAGCCCGCTCCGGAGCGCCCCGCGAACCCTTCTGACCCCGCACATCGGCTACGTGACCAGCGACTCGTACTCGCAGTTCTATGGCGAGGTCGTGCAGGACATCGTGGCGTTCTGGGACGGGTCGCCGATCCGCGTCATCGAGCTGTAGGCCTTCCCGAGTCCGCGGCGGCGGACCGCCCAATGGCGTCGTGCCGCAGAGCACCCTTGGCCACCTTGCCCCCCGAGGAACGGGGGATTTCCTCGACCACCACCAGGTCCTCGGGGAAGGTTTCCTTCGAGACGCCCATGTCGGCCAGAAACTGCTGGAGGTCGGCCAGAGTCACGGAGGCACCGTCGCGCAGCTCGATGTACAAGCTGACCCGCTCCCCGAACACCCGGTCCGGCATCGGGACGGCGGCGGCCAGGGCGATCGCAGGATGGGACATAGCCGCCTCCTCGACCGCGGCGGCTGAGATGTTCTTGCCGCCCCGGATGATGATGTCGGATGTACGGCCGATCACTGTCAGATAGCCGTCCTTGTCGATCTCCGCGACGTCGGCGTGCAGGACGAATCCGTCAGGGGTGAACAACTCGGCGTTCGCGTCCGGATCGGCGTAGTACCCGAGGCAAGTCGCCGGTCCGCGGCTGCCCGGCTGCCCCCGGCCGGTACTGGTCACGTCGACGCCGCGGTCGAAGAGCCGCACTTCAGTTCCTTCGAGCCGTGACCCGCCGGTACGGAGGCGTCGCTCGGTGGTGTCCGACAAGCGAGTCCCGGTCGCGAAACCGCTTTCATTCGAACCGTAAAAATTGAGGACCTTGGCGCCTGTCCTCTCCTCGAAAGAGCGCGCCGCGCCGTACGGGATCATTTCCCCGCCCGTGAACATCACTTTCAAAGAGCTCAGGTCGTAGGAGTCGAAGTCGTCCACGTTGAGCATCATCTTGAACTGCGTACTGACGCAGACGAGGACCGTGGCTCGTTCGCTCTGGATGAGTGCCAGCGCTTGAACCGGCTCAAAATGGCTCATGAGTACAGCTGCGCCTCCTAGCAGGACCGGAAGGAAGTGGGTGGTAAACAGGCCGAAACCGAACGGGATGGGCGCGCCACCCAGGATCACCTCCCCGTCCTCCAAGTCGGCGACCTGGCGCGCCAACCTGGCCATGTAGAACTTGCTGTTCTGCGCATGCATGACGCACTTGGGCAAACCGGTCGTGCCCGATGTCGAGTTGATCATAAACAGGTCGTCGGGACCGATCCGCCGACCCCTCGGGACGCCTGACCCCTCCGCGCTCCGGCTGTCGACGACGATGTCGCCCTCGAGGTCCCACTCGAACGCCGGAACGACGATGTGACGGCTGAGCGATGAGCACCTGCCACAGAGGTCGGTGTATATGGCGCCGGCGTCCTGCCCCCGGTGGGTCGTCTGGGTCACCAGAGCGGACGCACCGGTGCGGTCGATGATCGAGCCCATCTCCAGGGCGGCGGCTCGCGACCCGAGCCCGACCGTAGTCAGGCCGGCCTTCTCGTTGGCCAGGTAGGCGGCATGGGCGGTCGCGCCATCCGGCAACAACACGGCGATACGCTGCCCCGGCGACAGGCCAGCCGCTGTCAGGATGGATGCCAAGCGGTCGGAAGCCCGGTCGTAGCTGCGGTAGTCGAATTGCCTGCCGTCCGCCACGAACGCCGTAGCCTCTGGCCGCTTCCGGGCCATGATGCCGACCAGATCGCCCACAGTGTCGTCGCTCCACCAGCCTGCCGCCCGGTAACCGGCGGCCAGCACCGCGAGCCGCGGAGAGCTCGAGACCGATGACATTCCGTACTGTGTACAAGATGGGCGCTGTGGATGAGCAGTTGACGGGGCGGATCGAGCGGCAGGGGGGCCGCGACGTGTGGTCGCCCCGGCTCGTGCGCGGGATCGGGCCAGAGCTCAGCGACCGGCAGAAGCTGGCCTGCGCCTTCCGGATCCTGGCGCGAGACGGGTTCGCGGAGAACATCTCGGGCCATATCACCTGGCAGCAGGCCGGGGACTACCGCATGCTCGTCAACCCATGGGGTCTCTGGTGGCGGGAACTGAGCGCGTCTGACATCTGCACGGTCGCGACCGATGGGCAGGTGTTGGACGGCCGCTGGGACGTGACCCCGGCTATCCACATCCACACCGAGCTCCACCGGCGGCGCCCCGATGCCAGGGTGGTGATCCACAATCACCCGTACTACGTGTGCCTGCTCGCCGCGGTAGGCCGGCTGCCCGAGCTGGTGCACCAGAGCGGCACCGCCTTCGTTGACGATCTCCGGTTCGTCAGCGAGTACGACGGGGAGGTGGACTCGCCGGAGCTCGGGGCGGCCCTGGCGACCCAGATTGGGGACGCGAGTGTCGTGATCCTGGCCAACCACGGCGTGATCGTCACCGGCCCCACCCTCGAAGAGGCGACGTTTCGAGGGCAGGGTGCCGGCCCACCTTGCCGAGCGGGCGCCGCGCGTCGTCGACAAAGAGGACGGCAGCCAGACCTGGATCTACGACGGCGTCGAGCTGCCGATGGTCGGCTTCAACGCGGTGGTCGGACGGCCCGTCGACGAGTGGCGGATGGAGCCCGCCCGCTTCGACGAGATGCGGTCTGGTGCCTATGACATCCGGGCCCGGGTGGCGGACATGGATCTCAATGGAATCCATGCCTCGCTCAACTTCCCGTCATTTCTACCGGGTTTCGCGGGCCAGCGGCTGCAGCTGGTCACCAAGGACCAGGAGTTGGCCATGGCTTCGGTACGCGCCTGGAACGATTGGCATCTCGAGGAGTGGGCCGGGACCTTTCCCGACCGCATCATCCCGTGCCAGATCCCGTGGCTCCTGGACGCCGAGGTCGGGGCGGAGATGGTCGAGACGAACGCGGCCCGGGGCTTCAAGGCCGTTTCGTTCAGCGAGGACCCGAGCAAGCTGGGCTTCCCGACCCTCCATTCCGGTTACTGGGAGCCCATCCTGGCCGCCTGCGCCGAGACGGGCACCGTCATCAACCTCCACATCGGCTCGTCAGGATCGTCTCCCACCACCACGGCCGACGCGCCTTCTGACGTGGCGGGGGTGCTGTTCTTCGCCTACGCCATATACGCGGCGGTTGACTGGCTCTTCAGCCTGGCGCCCGTCCGCCATCCGGATCTCCAGATCTGCCTGTCGGAGGGGGGAATCGGTTGGGTACCAGCGCTACTCGACCGGCTCGACCACATGGGCCGCTACAGCGAGATGTACGGGACCTGGACCGGAGACCTGACGCCCGCGGAGGTCCTTCAGCGAAACTTCTATTTCTGCGCCGTCGAAGACCCGTCGGCCTTCTCGCTTCGACATCGGATCGGAATCGAGCACATCCTGCTGGAGTCGGATTACCCCCACTGCGACTCCACCTGGCCCAACACCCAGGCGGTGATCGAGCACGAAATCGGCACCTTGCCCGCCGCAGACATCCGCAAGCTCACCTGGGAAAACGCGTCGACGCTCTACCGCCACCCCGTGCCGGAAGACGTGCAGGAGGACCCTGACGCGTTCTGATCGGCGGCGAAGGTCGCTACCGGCCGCGGAAGTGGGGTTCGCGCTTGTCTACGAAGGCTTGGGCGGCCTCGCGGTGGTCCTCGGTGAGCCCGGTGTGCACATGGTGGGTGACTTCGAGGTCCATGCAGTCACCTAGCTCGCCAGCCACGGCCCGGTTGAGATTCTCCTTCATGTAGCGGTACGCCACCCTTCGGCCAGCCGACGGGCTTTCGCCATGACCTCCCGCTCGAAGTCGGCTGGCGGGAAGATGGCGTTGACGATTCCGAGCTGTTGTGCGTCCTCGGCGCTCAACCGCTCCGAGAAGTAGTACAGCTCCTTGGCTTTGCCGCTACCTACCAGCTGAGTGAGAAACCAGGTCCCGCCATAGTCTCCGGCGAACGCAACCCGGGAGAAAGCAGTGGTCAGAACCGCCCCTGGCACCGCATAACGCAGGTCGCAGGCCAAGGCCAACGACAGGCCGGCGCCGGCAGCGGGCCCACCGATGGCGGCGATCGTCGGCTTGGGCATGCTCCACAGGCGACCGCTCGTGGCACGCTGGCTCAGTCGTTGGCGATGGATGGCCGCGTCGAGCGACCGGCCGGGATTGTCATCACTCCGGTCCCGCGGCCGGGCGGCCATGCCCTTGACGTCACCGCCGGCGCAGAAGGCGCCGCCGGCCCCGGTAAGTACCACGGAGCCAACCGACTCGTCGGGCTCCACCTGGGCGAGGACCGTCCCCAGGGCCGACAGCATGGCGTCCGAGAGAGCGTTGCGCCGCTCGGGGCGGTTCATGGTGATCACGGCGACGCCGTCGTCGATCTCCGCGTGCAGATCGTCGGTCCCAGTATCGAGTGCGGTCATGTCATCCCTCCTCTGGTACGAAGCTGACCCCGCCGATCTCCAGTGGTCCGCCGCCAGCCAGTCCGGCGATGGTCACTGCGGTGATTCCCTCGCCGCGATCGGCCCGGGCAGGCACGAACCGCAGCCGCTGAGCGGAACTCTCCAGCTTTACCACCGCGGTGCTTCCGTGGTCCGTAGCGGATATCCCGAGCACCGCCGCCCACCGATGGGCCGCGGCGGGGGGATCTTTTACCTCGATTGTCAGTCCGGTCACGCCGCCGGGCGCGTGCTCGGACGCCCGCCCCGTCCATGCCGGGCCCGCCCACCTCCACGAGTCCACCGGCTCCGCCCAGTCGAGAGACACGATGGCGCCAGGGACGTCCTTGGGGTGTAGGTGGGTGCCGGCGATGTCGGGCAGGTCGGCTGTCCAGATCACCCGCACTCCGAGCTCGTCGAGCCGGTGACGGGCCACTGACAGGTCCGGAACCTGGAATATCGCCATGTATCCGCCGTCACCGCCCCGCCGCTCCAGGTACCGGCCGGCGGTGGTATCCGGCTGCGCGGGTGCCACCACCTCTATGAAGGTGTCGCCGACCGCGAACACCGCGTTGGTGAGGCCAAACTCCCCCACCCCCGGGTCATGAAATGGTTGTGGCCAGTCGAAAGCCTGGCGAAGCTCGTCGGCGACGCGGTCGCAGTCGTGGGCCACCAGGGCGACCTGGCGCAAGCGGGGTCCGGCGAGCACAACCCTGACCATAGGACGTCGGCCTCGTCCCATTCGCTCATGACCGCACGGCAGCCATAGGGAGAACGCGCCTGGAGCCGGCGGGTGGTGTCCAATCAAGTCCCGGTTGCGTAGGTCGCCGTGGTCGGGTTTCTAATATGTCTGGTGGCATTCTGGATGGCGGCGCCGAGGTCGGTCGTGCATCTTTGGTTGTACAGAGGACCGGTTCCGTCGCGGAGCAATAGTGACGCTTTGGCCACGCCGGCAGCCGATTGCAGTCGGGCCTCCGACAATGCGGCGAGCATGTCTCTTATTTCGGCTTCGGTGCCGAGGATACGGTCGCGGCAGAGCGGTAGGCGCGAGGTGAGGACCGCCGCTGGCCGCCGGCATGCGTCGAGCAGGTGTTCCCAGTCCTCGGCAAGGGTCCGGCAACGCTCGGTCGTGGTGATGGAGCGGGCCCGGGTCGCCAAGGACCGGCTCCAACCGGGCGGCACCCCTGACGCCAGTTGGCGATCCAGATAACTCGAGCGCAGGACGCTGAGTATGCGGTTGTGCCCCCGAGTTTCATGGGCGCTGAGGAGTGGGATTGTCGGCTCTTTGATCATGCTCCAAGCCTGACCCCATAATCCGTCTAGCGTAAGTGGCGTGAATGACCAGATGCGCGACTATCCTGCCAATATCCTGCGGACCGAGAGGTCAGGCATCGGAGCTGTCAGGGCCTCCGGGAGGCGGCGTCGTCGGCACGTCGTGGCCGTGGCGGTGTACGACGGGATCACCCCGTTCGAGCTGGGCGTGGCCTGCGACGTGTTCGGCGCCGAGTGGGAAGAGATGTTCGACACCGCCTGGTATCGGCTCTTCGTCTGCGCAATCTCGCCAGGCCCGGTCACCGTCGAAGGGGGGTTCCAGATACTCGCCGCTCACGGAGCCGACAAGATCTCCTCCGCCGACACGGTGATCGTGCTGCCGACCATCAACGTCGATCAAGCCCCACCGGAGATGCCCGATCTGTTACGGCGCGTGCACGCCAGCGGGGCGCGGATCGTGTCGCTGTGCACCGGGGCGTTCGTCCTCGCCGCCGCGGGCCTGCTGGACGGCCGCCGAGCCACCACCCACTGGACCGAATGTCCTCAGCTGGCGTCTCGCTACCCGGACGTGACCGTCGACCCCGGAGTGCTATTCGTGGACGAAGGCGACATCCTGACCTCGGCCGGCAGCGCGGCCAGCATGGATCTGTGCCTGCACTTGGTCCGCCAAGACCATGGGAGCGAGATCGCCACCCAACTGGCCCGTCAACTCGTGGTGCCACCGCAGCGAGACGGTGGACAAGCCCAATACATCTCCGCCCCGCTACCCCCGATCGACGACTCGAACCTGTTCGCCGACACCGTCACCTGGATGGAGGAGCACCTCGACCAGCTCATAACCGTCGAAGACCTCGCGGTGCGCTCCGCCATGAGCCCGCGCCATTTCGCCCGGCGATTCCAAGCAGCCACGGGGACCACCCCCTACCAGTGGCTGCTCCGCCAACGGGTCCGGCTAGCCCAACGGCTCCTCGAGACCACCAACCTACCGATAGGCAGTGTCGCCGAACGCAGCGGATTCTCCACGGCCGCAAACCTTCGGAAGCACTTCCGTCGGAGCGTGCAAATCAGCCCCCAGTCGTACCGCCGCACATTCCAAACTCGACACACCAGCTGACGCCGGGGGAACCTCCTGTGGCGGTCGGTGGCTCTCGAAGAATGTGATTAGGACCCCCAGTATCCTGAAGTTGATGACGCATACCATGACTCCATCTGCCGAGCTCGTGGCATTGCTGACCGCGCTCGACGCCATCGAGTCTTCCGCACTCACATCGTGCCCTGGATGGACCGCCCACCATGCCGCCGCGCACATCGCCGGCAACTACGAGGAGGTCCGTCGCCACATCGAGGCGTTCGCTGCCGGCCATCCCCTGGAGCGAACCCAGAGCTGGGACGAACGTGAGTACGCGCTTCGTCAACTCGATCATTCGGCGTTGGTGCGGCGGATTGACGACCAAGCCGCGGCCACCGCGGCCGTCATAACCGACGTGCTAGCGGCGCAGCCCGACGCCGAATTGACGTGGACCAAGCGCACGGTGCCCGTCGCGGGTTTCCTCGCCCACATGCGGAGCGAGGATGCCCTACACCGCTGGGACCTCGTCGGCGACGACGATACGAGCCTGGAGTTGCTCAGCCAACAAGACTTGCTCGAGCACGCCGTCAACTTCATCGGTAGACCGTTACTCCAGCGCGGTTTGCGGGCCGGCGTCGGAGAAACACCCTTCTCTGCTCGGGTGCGCAGTCCCGGGCGTGATGACCTCGTTGTCGACTCGGTCGGAGGACAAGCCCGCCTATCGATAGATGCACCTCAGGGAGAGGCAACCATCGAGGGAGATCCGGCCGCTCGGCTACTCCTTCTATGGGGGAGAAAGCCGTCACCCTTCTTCCGACTGCGGACCGGGCGAGATGGCGAATCTGCCGACCGCGTCCAGACTCTTCTCGCTGGGTACTGAGGGTTCGGGCCCTTGATCACCGAGGAGGTGCCATGACCGAGGAGTGGGAGCACCACCGCTACGCCGTGCGTGACCTTGACGTGCTCGAAAGCTAAGACGCTGCCGATGGCCCGCCATCTGCTGCGGGCGAAGGATCTGGTGGACAGCCGCTACTCCGAGCAGCTGTCCGTCGCCAACATGGCCGCAGTCGCCGGCTTGTCACGGGCAGAGTTCAGCCGTCAGTTCAAAGCGACATTCGGCGAGACCCCACACCAGTATCTGCTGACCCGCCGCTTGGAGCGGGCGGCCTCGCTGTTGCGAGTCACCGACTGGACAATCACCGAGGTGAGCTTGGCGGTGGGGGCGAGAAGCGTCGGATCGTTCACGACCAGCTTTCATCGTATCTTCGGCCAGACCCCCTCGTCGTATCGCGCCGCCAGTCCGCCGGCGTCACGAATGGTTCGCATTCCCCGCTGCGTCGCCCAGGCCTACGCGCGACCGCAGAACCGCACGTTTCGAGAAGACCGGCGCCTAGGGGATCCGTAGTGTCGGTACTGCAACTCTCGGCAATAACGAAGGAGACCAATGATCAGGATCGCCAACGCGCAGTTCTGGGTGCACGACCAGGATGACGCGCTTCGCTTCTATACCAAGATGCTCGGGTGGGAAGTCCGAGCGGACGTCACCATGGACGCGTGGAACTTCCGGTGGTTGTCGGTCGGTCCCGGCGGTCAAGACGACGTCGGTCTGATATTGATGCCCATCCCGGGGCCACCGATGCTCGACCCGGATTCGAGTGCTGCTCTGGCAGAGTTGGTGGCGAAGGGGGCCGGCGGGACATTGTTCCTCGAAACCAACGACTGCCAAGCGAGCTACGACGAGTTATCGGCTCGGGGTATCCAGTTCAACGATCCGCCGGCCAGGCAGCCCTACGGGATCGACACTTCCTTCCGGGACCCCTCCGGAAACAACATCCGCCTTACCCAGGTCCTGGATTTCGATCCGAATCGCAGCAGCTGAGTGCTCGCTGACGGCGTCGTAGCCATCCTCCTGTCGCGACTAGCCGCCGCTCAGTCGAGGCCGGTCCGGTTCGGATCCCAATAGGTCTTCACAAAGGAAGTCGGTCGCAGGTTGGCGCCCTTTAGATGCCGGCGGATCGCGCTGATCGTTTGGGAGCGGCCGGTCAGCACCAGTGGCGCATCAGGGTGACGCCGGACGGCCTCGACAACCCCTTCGGTCAGTGCGTCGAGGTGCCCATCGACGCTGTCGCGCTTGACCAACACGTCGGCCGCACCCAGTTGGAGGATTCCGAGAGCGGCACCCAGCTCCTCCGGAGAGTCGCACTCGAAGACGCTGGCGACGGCGGGGGCGTTGCCGTGCGACGACCAGGCCGCGGCCAGCCCCACTGAGGTCTCGTCGCCGACCATGATCGGAGCGCCAGCTAACCGGGAGAGATCGAGAGACGGGCGGGGACCGAGCATACGGACGCCGGCACCGACGGACAGACCGCCCGCCCAGCGGGATGCGGGCGTGCTCCCCACCGTGTGGACCAGCAGTGACACCGATCTTTCGGTCCACCTCGACGGTGTGAAGGTGCGCAGCACCCGGCCCGAGATGTGGACTTGGACCTTCTGGCCCGGGCTCCACGAGCCGGGCGACGTCTCCATGTCGATCTGGCGCAGTTGTCCCGGCAGGTCCGTCACCCCGGTGACGGTGCCCTGACGCAGCAGGAGTCGGGCGGCTGTCTCGGCCATTTGGTCGAAAATCTGGACCATCACTTCCCTCCGGTTGTAGCGAGGCTATGCAACAGGTCGGCTACCAGTCGCCTTCTTTGAGGCGTTGGTAGACAGAGGCAAGCGGTTGGGCGTCGGGGCCCAGGACTTGGCGGGCGCCGGCCCAGGCCCGTTCCAGCCCGTAGCGGGAGCCCTCGGCGGCCGCGATCAGGCGCAGCTCCCACAGAGCGGGGGAGGCGGGTATGGCGGCCAGGCCGTTGGCGACGGCGGCCTCGGCGGAGCGGGCGTCGTGCTGGGCCAGCGCCTGGCGGGCGGTGTCGGCGGCGAGGTTCTCGATGGCGGTTTCGACGCTTCGCAGCAACGGCTCGATGCCGGCCCAGCTGGCCTCGGCGAGTGGTGGTCCGCGCACCAGCGACAGGGCTCGCAGGCCCAGCTCCAACTGTTCGGCGGTCTCGGCGCGGGCGGACAGGTCAGCAAGCGTGATGAAAGCAGCCAGGTCCACATCGACATCCGGCGCCAGCTGGTAGCCGGTGGAGCCGGAGTTGACGGGCGACAGCGCCCCCTCGGGCAAGCAGGCCCGCAGCTTAGCGGCATAGGAGTGCACGGCTTGGGCGCTCACGGGACGGTCAGGGTGGCGGGCGATCAGGTCCCGAAGGGCCTCCACCGCCACCTCGCGCCCGGCACAGACAGCCAGGGCGCCCAGTAGGCGCGTCAAGGCCCGCGGGCGTATTGGGGCGCGTAAACCTTGCACCTCCAGGGGGCCCAACACTGAGACCACCATCACTGGCCGGTCCTCGGGTGCAGGTTGGAGGCCATCCTGGTCATCCTGGCCGTCCAGCTGGCCGCTCGCGAGGGTCTGGCCGGCGGGCGGGGCGGTGTCGTCGACCGCTACCGCACTCGGCAGCTCGATCAGGTCGCCGGGGCCGCCTGTGGCGGCGGTCTGGCTGGCGGGCATGGGGCCGGCCACGACGGTCTCAGGAGCCGGGGGCATGGTGGTGGCCGCGTTGGCCGCGGCGACCCCGTTAGCCGCGTCGACCGCGTTGATCTCGGTGGCCGCGTTGTCCCCGTTGGC
>PMHH01000020.1 GCA_003156595.1 Acidimicrobiaceae bacterium | reverse complement strand
TGAGAACACGATTGCAAGTGCGTCCAGCAGCTCGGGCGTTCTTGGGAAGGAGACAACCCATGAGGTAACCGAGCGAGAAGCTCACGACAGCTAGCCGGTGTGAGTCCGGTCCGGGGAGACGCCAGGGTCCCCGGTAGTGAAGTCCCCGGGCGTGGCCGAGAGGCCGGGTTCGAAGCGGGATGGAGCAACTGGTCGGTCCGCAGCATTAAGCGAAGCCTGTAGCGTCGTTAGTGTTCCCGCCGAGAGGCGGTCAAGGGAGAGCCGAGCCTGTTTGCAATTGGCGAAGGCCATGGACGGCACCTGGGTTCCTGGAGCGGGTGCTCATGAACTCCCCGGCGTAGAGGGCGTGGAACGGCCAGAGAGGTGTCGTGGGAACTGGAGAGGCCCTACCCGGCCCGGTCTCTGCGGGGACCGGAAGCGAGCCTGCCTATAACCGGAGACGGGAAATGGATGGTGGCCGGGAGGGAGTCGGAGGGGGTCGTAGTAGTGACGACGGGCGGGACAACATAACCCGCCTTGAGCGAAGGGCCCCTGCTTCACCATTGCACGAGGAGGAGGGAGGAACGCTGATGAGTGCCCAGAACACGGCTAGGTCCGTCAGACAGGCCGAAGGCCTGGATCCCGTTCGTGCCCTTCAACGAGTGCTTTACCGCAGTGCCAAGCAGGACCGGACACGCCGCTTTCACGCCCTCTACGACAAGCTCGCCCGCAGCGATGTGATGTGGAGAGCGTGGGTCGACGTGGCCACCAATCAAGGCGCCCCCGGCGTCGACGGCGTGACTATTGACGCTATCGAGGCTGATGGGGTGGCCGGGGTACGAGCTTTTCTCGATGCGCTCGCCGACGAGCTGAGGGCCGGGAAGTACCGGCCTCAGGCTTTGCGGCGGGTGTATATCCCCAAAGCAGGGGACCCGCCGGGCAAACCGTCGAGGCCCCTGTCGATCCCCACCGTGCGCGATCGGGTGGTCATGGCGGCAGCCAAGATCGTCCTCGAACCGATATTCGAGGCCGACTTCCTGCCGACC
Source organism: Acidimicrobiaceae bacterium (assembly GCA_003156595.1). Taxonomy (GTDB): domain Bacteria; phylum Actinomycetota; class Acidimicrobiia; order Acidimicrobiales; family Palsa-688; genus PALSA-693. The sequence goes on along the minus strand of PMHH01000020.1, from coordinate 3,028 downwards.
AGCTTCGGGTTTCGGCCCAAGCGGTCCGCCCATCACGCCCTCGAAGCGGTCCGACAGGCCGCCAACCGAGGAGCGGTATGGGTGCTCGACGCCGATATCAAAGCCTGTTTCGACGAGATCGACCACGACGCCTTGATGGCGCAAGTCGAGCGCCGGGTGATTGACCGGGCGATGTTGAAACTGCTGAGATCATGGCTGCGAGCGGGGATCCTCGAGGGTGGTGTGGTCTCCGACGTGGAGGCCGGAACCCCACAGGGCTCGCCTGTTTCCCCGCTGATGGCCAACATCGCCCTGCACCTCCTCGATGAGGTATGGGTGGCCAAGGGATATCAGTGGGGGACGCTGGTGCGTTACTGCGACGATTTCGTCGTGGTCTGTCCCACCCCGGCCCGGGCCGAACAGGCTCGGGATCTGGCAGCAGGCACACTGGCCAAGATCGGGCTGCGGCTGCATCCCGACAAGACCAAGATCGTCTGCATCCAACACGGAAAGGACGGGTTCGACTTCTTGGGGTTTCACCATCGCATGGTGCAATCGTGGAAGCAGCCGGGCCGCTACTACTTGCAGAAGTGGCCCTCGGCTCGGGCCATGGCCCGTATCCGGGCCAAGATCCGGGCTCGAACAACCAGAAGACACGCCAGCCTGGACATGGCCACAGTGGCGGCGGAACTCAACCCCGTGTTGCGGGGCTGGGGGAACTACTACCGCTACGGCAACTCGGCGCGGAAGTTCACCGCCGTCGACAGCTATGTCCATGAACGGCTGGCCTGTCTTGCCAGCTTCAAACACAGACTCTCAGGACGCAACTGGGCCACCCGCTTCACTTACGAGTGGGCCAGCGACCTGGGTGTCTACCGGCTGACCGGAACGGTGCGCTACTGGTCTGCGAATGCCTGACGGTGAAAGGTGTCGGAGAGCCGTGTGCGGGAGAACCGCATGCACGGTTCGATAGGGGGCCGCTGGCGAGATAGTCCGCTCCTCCGGGGACTGCTGGTCCCAGGCCGGTGTGCTGAGAAACGCCACCACGAGGCCTGGTCGGGACCTGAACCGCCGGAACGAGCTATCAGACCAGCGGCCTACCTTACCGTCCCGTTGGGAACAGGCTCGGGAACGGTGGTGGGAATGGCTTGGATGAGCATGATGGGCGTCGACTCGGTCGAGTACCACGAGCAGACCGTGGCCGGCCGGGCCGACGACCCGGTGATCGCGGCGGCCGCCTATTACGCGTCCCGGGGGGAGACGCCCATGACCTGGGGCGGCCAAGGCTGTCGCCTGCTTGGCCTGGCGGGCGAGGTCGACCTGGCCGACTATCGGGCCATCTTCGGCGCCGGCGGCGCACATGACCCCCATACGGGGACGCGGCTGGTCGGCTGCCGCCGTCCCGGCCTCGAGCTCGTGATATCGCCCGCCAAGAGCATCGCGGAGTTGGGGGTGATCGGCCGGGCCGAGCACATGCACGCCATCTGTGACGCCGAGCGCGATGCCACCCNNCCATCCGATGTCCCACCCCGTTCCCTGCGACGATCACCTGGCCCCACCGGCCGAACTAGTGGAAGTGCGTAGGCCTGCGCGGTGTGGCGCTTGCAGCCGAGCGATCGGCCGGGCATCAAACCCGTTCAGCGCGCGACCATCGCCCGCGCCTTTGGTCGGCGTCGACCCCGACGCCAGAACGGCCGAGCACATGGAGAAGGGAACCCCGATATTCCTTTAAACGGATGGTACACTACGGTTTATGAAGGTAGCGGTACCGGTGCTCGCCCCCATCCTGCGCTCGGACACCCAGGGCAGGCTCCTGGCCGCCATTCTGGCTGCTCCCGATGAGGAACACACCATCACTGCGCTGGCCGCCCAGGCCGGGACGTCTCTGCCCACCGCTATCCGTGAGGTCGACCGAGCCGAGGCCGCTCAGGTGGTCACCAGCCGCCGGCTGGGGAACACCCGACTGGTCAAGGCCAACCCGGCCAACCCGCTGTATGGCCCGTACCGGGACATCATCTTGGCCACCTATGGTCCGCCGGCGGTGATCGGTGAGGAGTTCACCCCGATCAAGGGCATCAAACATCTATACCTCTTCGGTTCCTGGGCCGCCCGCTACCAAGGCGAACCCGGTCGGGCCCCCAACGACATCGACGTGCTGGTGGTCGGCACACCGAACCGAGACCAGGTTTACGAGGCGGCCGAGCGGGCCGAACGACGATTAGGGCTTCCCGTCCAAGCCGCGATTCGCAGCCTGTCCCAGTGGAACGACACGGACGACCCGTTCATCACGGAGATCCGCTCCCGACCTCTCGTCTCGCTCCGAGACGAATCACCGTCGTGACCTGGAGTCGAGGCAAGGCACGAATCGAGCAGCTGCTCCGCGACGGCGAGCTCGACACCGTGCCCGCGTCCCCAGNNGGCCGCCACTTGGCCTCGGCGAACGCCATCGCCAACACCGACCCCACCGGCTGCTATCAACTCGCCTACGACGCCGCCCGCAAAGCCTGCGCTGCCCTCCTGGCCCAACAAGGCTTGCGGTCCACCACCCGTGGCGGACACATCGCCGTTCAAGACACCGTCCGTGAGCAGTTCGGCGGATCCCGCGGGATGAAGGCCTTCGACGCCCTGTCCGGGATGCGGCGCCGCCGGGCAGCCAGCGAGTACCCAGACGTCACCACCCCGACCATCACCACTGACGACGCCCAAGACGCCGTCATTGCCGCTCAAGCCATCCTCGACGCCGCCCGACAGCTCCTCGACAGCAACCGCCTCGACACCTTCCGACCCGATTGACACCGCCAAACGCTAAGGAACAGACATTTGGCCCCGTCGGGAGGCCTGCTCCTGCTCCGCCCCCTACTAGCTGACGATCTGGGTGGGCCAGAACTCGCGTTTGGCTTCAGCTGCCACGCTCCGTTCGGGACACTCCGATCGGGGCGTGCCAGCAGGTAGACTATCGAACGTGTGTTTGCACGTATACAGAGGGTCAGTGCGCCCGCTGCGACGCCATCAGCGACGGAGACCGGTCACCGGAGCCCAGGGCCTAGCG
>PMHH01000014.1:489-3380 GCA_003156595.1 Acidimicrobiaceae bacterium | reverse complement strand
GCCCAGACTGCTCAACAAGCTGGTCGTGACCGCCGACGGTCGAGCCGGCCGGATCGTGGAGGTGGTGGCGTACCAGGGCGAGGAGGACCCGGCGAGCCACGCCTTTCGGGGCCCGACACCGCGCAATCAGGTCATGTACGGGCCGCCTGGCCACCTCTATGTGTATTTCAGTTATGGGGTCCACTGGTGCGCCAACGTCGTCTGCGGCCCAGTCGGGGAGGCCCGGGCGGTCCTGTTGCGCGCCCTCGAGCCGGTTAGTGGCCTGGCGCTGATGCGCCAGGCTCGCTGGACGGACCAGCGCCGGCAGGACGACCGGGACCTGTGCCGGGGGCCCGGCCGGCTCTGCCAGGCGCTCGGGGTGGACGGCGCCCGCAACGGCGCGGACCTGGTCGGGCCCGCGGCCCTGATGTGGCTGGCCGACGACGGCACCGAACCACCCGAACGGCCACTGACGACGGCCCGGATCGGCATCTCGGTAGGGGTGGACCGGCTGTGGCGGTTTGCCGTCGACGGCCATCCCGGCGTGGGGCGGCATCCGAAATCGGCGCAACTGCGCACCTGACTGTCGGTAAAGGTGGGTGATGTCCGCCTTCGCACGCCGTGCACCAAATAGCATGGCAGGGATTCGACGCCGTCGTGGGGAATGATTTTCCAGGTCGGCCGCGATACGAGGGGAGGCCGGTGCNNACTTCCGAAGACGTTGGCAGTGTGCGTAGTGGTGCTCCTGGGTGCGTCCAGCGCAGCCATGGCTGCGACCTCCAACCAACGTTCCTCTCACCTCGCGGGTCGTTACACCATGGAACCCGGCGACGGGTACGCGGTCACAGCCAGCGTGGCCACGGGCGGCGGCGTCACCTACGTGGCGGGGGTGGGCCCGGTCACCGCTCACCCACCCGCCGCCTCGGCGGAGGCCGTGGCTCTGGCGACCGGTTCGACGACGACTGCTGGTGTCGCGACGACCGCCGGTGCGGCGANNGCGACGACCGCCGGTGCGGCGACGACCGCCGGTGCGGCGACGACCGCTAGTGCCGCGACGACGCCTGCTGCGGCGTCGACTGGTTCGCTGGCGGCCGCTGCTGGCCTAGGGACTGGGTCAGGCTTGCTGGCGGCGGCTCCCTCCGCGCCGGTCATCCGGCCGGCAGCCCTACCTATCCCCGCGGCCGGTGACCTCCCCTCGGTCACTCCGCTCGGGGCAGTTCGCAGCGCGGATGCGGTGGTCATGCTGCGAGCGCCCATTACCGCCGCCCAGGCCGCCAAGGTGGCTCGGTTGAGCGGGATCGCGGCCGTCGAGTCCGTCGATACCGGCACGGTGGACCTGGCCGGCGCCCCGGTCGTGACCTTCGGCGTCGACCCGGGGACCTTCCGGGCCTTCACACCATTGGCGAGCGCCTCATCCAATTCGCTGTGGCAGTACCTGGCCGGCGGGGCGCTCGTTTCGTCGTACGAGATGGCCTCGGACCGGAATCTGAAGCTCGGGGCCGAGGATCCCATCGTCTCGCCCGGAGAGGCTCATCCCATTCAGGGCTGGATGGGGGCGTTCGCTGCCATCGGTCTTCCGGGCGTCGACCTGCTCGTCGATCACGCCTATGCCACGGATTTGGGCCTGGCGCCGGACACCGGTCTCGTCATCAGCGCCCCGGACGCTCCAGGCCAGCAACTCCTTAAGGAGCTGCAAGGGACGCTGCCGGGGGCGGCGGTGGAGCTGTTGCATCCCGACCAGGTGGCCAACCTGATCAGCGGTAACGGCCTCAACGGCACCGAGGTGGCAGCCATGATCGCAGCCGCCCTATCGAGAGTTGGCTTGCCGTACTCTTGGGGAGCCGCTGGTCCCTCGAGCTTCGACTGCTCCGGCCTCGTCCAGTGGTCGTTTGCCCAGGCTGGGATCCTCATGCCCCGCACCGCGGCCGAACAGTTCCTCACCGGCGTCCATCTCCCCCTGGCCGATGCCGCGCCCGGCGACCTGCTCTTTTGGACTTACGACCCCAACGACCCTGGCTTCGTGGACCACACGGCCATCTACCTCGGCGACGGACTGATGGTGGTGGCCCCCCACACGGGTCTTGACGTCGAGGTCGTACAAGTGCCGACCGCCAACTTCGCCGGCGCCGTCCAGGTCCTGCTCCAGGCCGCCTGAGGACGGGGCGAGGCGCCGGCGGCGGGTTTCCGGGCCGGCTGAGGGCGATGAAGGGTCACCCCAGGGCCGCCAGTGTCCGCCTGCACAGGCGGCTTGACACCCCCTACCACTCCGGGTACTCTGTGAAGCCGCCCTGGAAACGTCCTAGCCGACCGACCGGGGAGTTCCGGTTGCTGCGGCCTCGTGCTACGGCAACCGGCCAAGGAAGGAGCGCACCTCCTGCCCCCAGTGGGTCGTGTGCGTTCCGCAGCGGTGCTTCTTGAAAACGGAACAGAGGAAGTCAAAAGCTAGTGCGGGTATCGAGGCACGGCCGTATGCGTGTCGACGATGCCAACCTCGTACAAAGCATTAGACGGACAACAAATCTGTCTTGTGCCAGTTGGATGAGATCGCCAGATCTCAACCGACTCTTCAGATTTTCGAGTGGCCTCCGGGTCGCTTGTAATCTCGATGGAGAGTTTGATCCTGGCTCAGGACGAACGCTGGCGGCGTGCTTNNCACGTGAGCAACCTGCCCCGAAGACCGGGATAACAGCGGGAAACCGCTGCTAATACCGGATGTCCCCATCGGACCACATGGCCTGATGAGGAAATGGATTCCGCTTCGGGAGGGGCTCGCGGCCTATCAGCTTGTTGGTGAGGTAACGGCCCACCAAGGCGACGACGGGTAGCTGGTCTGAGAGGACGATCAGCCACACTGGGACTGAGACACGGCCCAGACTCCTACGGGAGGCAGCAGTGGGGAATCTTGCGCAATG
>PMHH01000014.1:230-429 GCA_003156595.1 Acidimicrobiaceae bacterium | reverse complement strand
AAGAGCTCGTAGGCGGTTTGATCAGTCGGATGTGAAACCTCCAGGCTCAACCTGGAGTCGCCATCCGATACTGTCATGACTAGAGTCCGGTAGGGGCCCACGGAACTCCTGGTGTAGCGGTGAAATGCGCAGATATCAGGAAGAACACCGGTGGCGAAGGCGGTGGGCTGGGCCGGCACTGACGCTGAGGAGCGAAAGC
>PMHH01000014.1:0-165 GCA_003156595.1 Acidimicrobiaceae bacterium | reverse complement strand
AAACTCAAAGGAATTGACGGGGGCCCGCACAAGCGGCGGAGCATGTGGCTTAATTCGAGGCAACGCGAAGAACCTTACCTGGGTTGAACTACGCAGGAAAAGCCGTAGAGATACGGTGTCCGCAAGGGCCTGCGATAGGTGGTGCATGGCTGTCGTCAGCTCGTG
>PMHH01000049.1 GCA_003156595.1 Acidimicrobiaceae bacterium | reverse complement strand
TCCACGGCGGTGGTCCCTGCGAGGGCGCGTTGAACGGGGCGGTGATACCGGCCCCGGATTGATCCACTTCTGCGGGCCACCCCTGATCCGCCCATGCTTTGGCAACGCGCGTGAGTGTGGTCGGGTCTGTCTCCAGCGCTGCATCGCCCTCGGCGACGACGTCTGCATCGCGGATTGACACCGCGATCGAGCAGCGCGGATCGCGGGCGACGTTTCGGCTTTTCCGGGTAGCCGATCCGGTCTGGAACCAGAAGCTTCCGTCCAGCCAGAGCGCACCGACTGCAGTCACATGGGGGCTCCCGTCCTCGTTTACCGTCGAGAGCCACGTCGTTCGCGCGTTGTGGGCGTCTGGAGCCGGTGGCGATCCGGCATCGAGCTTTTCGACGACACTTGCCCAGTTCACGGGGGGCAACCCGTCGGTCGCACCCAAGTTGATGACATCCATTGCATATCCCTTCTAATGATCCGGTGATACTGCTTGGTCACGGTGTTCATCAGACGTCTACCGGCGGGCGGTCATCGCGGTTGAGCGGGAGGGATGTAACCGTGGCCTCTCCTACCGGCTCCCCGATGCGCCGATGAGCGAAGTGGCCGCTGCGTATCCCGCTGATGGCCCGGGACCGGCTTCCCAGTTTTCAAGCGCGTAGGTCCTGATGCCGGTCTCCCGGTCAGTCCACGAGAAGGTGTTCGAGCTTCTTCAGCTGCTCGGACCAACCCTGCTCGGCGCCGGCCATCGCCTCGGGGGGTGGCATCGGTTCGAAGTACGACTGTCGCATGGTGAGGGCCGTGCCCCCATCTCGGGCCTCCAAGGTGACCTCAATGAGGGTTGCGAAGAGCTCGCCCTGGTCTTCGTTGATGGCCCGGCCGCTCATGACCAGGCGATGCGGACGATCAATCTCGTAGTACTCCCCACCCATGTAGTGAGAGAACTGCGTCCCGGTGGGGATTGAGTCCGGCCACTGCATGGCCAGCCGGTACTTGCCGCCCACGCGAAGGTCCACTTCGGCGGCGGGGCAAGTGAAGCCGTTGGGCCACCACCACTTCGTCAGCTGGTCCGGATCGGTGAAGGCGTCAAAGACCCGTTCTGGCGGGGCCTTGAGGATGCGCTCCATGACGAGCTTCTTGGTCGGAGTAGCGGACCGGACGTCCATGTCGGTATGGGTCTCAGGCATCGGGGTCTCCTCAGTCATTGGTTTGGATTTGGGGCGGCAAGATGGGTTTCGAGGCGGTCGAGTCGGTCGGACCATTCGGCGTGGGCGCGGCGGAGCCAGTCGTCGACCGGGGACAGGCCCTCGAGCTGGAGTCGAGCCGGGCGGCGCTGGCCATCACGGGCTCGGCTGATCAAGCCGGCCCGCTCCAGCACCTTCAAGTGCTTGGTAATGGCCGGCTGGGTGAGGGCGGAGGCCTCCGCCAGCTCCACGACGCCCGCTTCGCCGGCGGCCAAGCGCTCGAGGATGGCCCGACGGGTGGGGTCGGCCAGCGCGGCGAAGGCCTTGCTCACGGGATCCTCACTAGGCATTACCAGCAGGTTATATAACTAACTGGTAAAGGTCAAGAGGCCTGGACGAGCGGCATGCCGAGCGCCTGAGCGCCCAACTGGGGACTGCCGGATACCGGCGACCACGGTGAAAAGCGCTGGCTCCGTTATCGAGCGCCGCCATCGGCCCCGCCGTGGCGGTCATAGAGTGGTTGATCGTCTAAGAGTGTCAAACACTCAACGCGTCCGACGGGACGGGCTGGATTGCCCTGTCCCCGAACGACAAGGTTATAGCCGACGGCGATGTATCCCCGAACGCCGGGTAGGTGGGACGTATTGGCCCAGCCGGAGAACTTCGGAATTGTGCGGGAGCTATGCGGCTCGGAGTAGTTCGTTGATGACTCGACGACCCGAGGGCGGGGGAGCGGCGAAGGGAAGCGTTCGAGTCCGTTGGGAGGTGCTCGTTACGGCAGATTGGAATGCAGCGAGTCCGCGGATGACTTCCTCACCGAAGAGCTCACCTAGTAGGTGGTAGCTCACAAAGTGACTGAAATCTTCGATGTCGAATGCGGTCACCTGCTTATCCGACCGGTCGATCGTGAGTCTGACTTTGTCGCGACGGATCTCAACCGTGTTGGTGGCGCGGGTACCCTGCAGCCGGGCTGTGAGACGGTCTGCCTGGTTGTCATAGCTGAGTTTGAGGACGTTCACGGCCGGTTCCTTCCCGTGATCCACTGTAGCGTCATGGGCCTACCGTGAGTTTGGAAGCGACCTCGCGTAGCCGTCGATGCCATATCTCGACTCGCCTGTCCGCCGAGGGGGCCGCGTGGAGGTAGGGGGCGATCCCAGTGGGCCGGATGTTATTGCCCCGGATCAGATCGGCATCAGTGACCGCGTCTAGAACCACTAGTGCCGTGTTCATCTCGCCGATAGAGCTTCGGCTTTGGTGCGCGATGGCATTGCGTACCTTCTCGGCCGCTACCAACAGCCGCAGGTCAGGTGGGGATAGGGCGGTCACTTTGGCCGCGAACCTGGGTGCCAGTTCATTCCGGGCCCGATCCACCCACTTGTCGCCGAAGGAAATGTTGCGGCCCAAGGGGTCCAAGAGCCGCTCAATCGCGGCGACGCTCAGTTGCTGTGGCAAGGAGAGGAGACGTGCAGGTGGGACTCGAGCTCGGCGAATCTCCCGTCTCGGGTCGAGGCACGGAATCGCTGCTCGATATCGGTCCGAAAGACAGAGCTGTCCCGGTTGATCGCGGCGACGTGCCAGCGCGACCGGAACCCTTCCCACGCGACGGCCACTCGGATGAAGGCGTCCAGCGACACCGTTTTGCGGACATCGAGGTCCGCGCCGGTCAACGCCGCCTGGGTTCGGGCCCACAGGTCGATTGAGCGCGCCGCGGCATTGTCGAAGTCGACGATCTCGTCATTGGGGTCGCGTGTGCGGGCCATTCAGCCCACATTCTCGCTGACCGGCCCAGGGGTAGCAGCGGACCCACCGACCGTCGCCGGTTGGAACGTCAAAAAGGGGTGGCGGTAACCGTCATGCCGACGGTCTCAGAGGACTCCTATTCGGCCAGGTCTCTCGACCGACCACGCGTGGTCAAAACGCGAGTTCGGGCGTGCCGAAAGGTCCCCGACGATCGGACGCCTTCCAGAATGGGCATGCAGAACCGCGTCGTCGAGAGACTCCTGCCGCGCCCGGTCAGACGGTTCCCGCAGCGCCGATGTGCCCCATATTCACGGCCCATAAGCACGCGGGCGGATTCGCCCTGATCGCCGGCTCTCGGACGAAATTCTGTGCCGGGGCGCAGCCCAGGGCGGCGGTCCGAGAGAGCGAGCCGATCCTGCCGACTACGAGCGGCTTTAGATTGCGAAGCCGTATGGAAGGGCGGTGTCATTTTTTGGTCGGCTCGGGTAGCGGGTCCGCTATCGCGGTCCGGACGGTCCGGAGTCGAGATAGGTGAGCACGGCGCGCACTCGCCGGTTGGTGTCGTCATCGGTGCGTATGTCCAGCTTGGTGAAGATGGCGGTGGTGTATTTGCTGATCGCTCCTTCGCTGAGGAACAGGCGCCCGGCGATGGCCGTGTTGGAGAGGCCCTCGGCCATCAGGGCCAGAACGGACCTTTCCCGTTCGGTGAGGGTTGCGATCGGGTCGGCCCGGGCTGGTCGGCCCAGCAGTTTGGCGATCACGGTCGGGTCAAGTGCCGTGCCGCCCTGGGCTACTCGCTCGAGGGCGTCGAGGAACTGCTCGGCGTCGGTCACCCGGTCCTTGAGCTGGTAGCCGATACCTCCGTGGCCGTCGGCTAGGAGTTCTCGGGCGTACAGCTGTTCCACGTGTTGCGACAGAATCAGCACGGGCAGGCCGGGGATCTCCCGGCGGGCAGCGAGAGCGGCTTGTAGTCCTTCGTCGGTGAAGGTTGGGGGAAGGCGCACGTCGAGTATCGCCACGTCGGGTCGCAGGTCGATGAGAGCGTCCAGGACGGCTGGTCCGGTTTCCACGGCGGCGATGACCGAGTGGCCGTGGGCTTCGAGCAGGCGGACCAGGCCGTCGCGGAGGAGAAAGTGGTCTTCGGCTATGACAACTCGCACGGCACCGTCAAGCTAACGCGGGTCGGGCCGCCGGCCGGGCTGTCGGCGTCGACCTGTCCTTCGAAGGCCGCCAGCCGGCGGGCGATGCCGGCCAGTCCCGAGCCGGGAGTGGCTGTCGCGCCACCGGTTCCGTTGTCGGAGACGACGATCGAGACAACACCGCGGCGGTGCGACAGCTCGATGGTGGCGTGGGTGGCGTGGGCGTGCTTGACGACGTTGGTGAGCAGTTCGGCGGCGGCGAAGTAGAGGGCTGCCTCGACGGGCCGCTCGGGGCGGCGTTCGAGGGTGCTGCGAACGTCGACTTCGATGGGGGCGTCGAGGGCCAGCGCCCGGATCGCGTCGACCAGGCCCCGCTCGACGAGCACCGGCGGGTTGATGCCGCGGACCAGCGTCCGTAGCTGGTCGAGGGCAATCTTCGACGAGGCGCGCGCCTCGCGCAGGACCTGCTTGGCCTGTTCAGGATCGGTGTCAACAAGCCGCTCCGCCGAGCTCAAGTTCATGCCCAGGGCCACCATGCGGGCCTGGGCACCGTCGTGGAGGTTACGCTCGATTCGTTCCAGTTCTGCGGCCTGGGTCTGGGTGAGGTCAGCCCGGATGCGGTTCAGCCGAGCCACCTGTTCTTCGGCCGTGGCGTTCGGGTTCGGTGCGAGGTACCGGGACGCGACTGGGGAGAGAGTCCTCCAGGCGAATGGGGCGGCGGCCACGCTGGCCACGGCGAACAGCGCCACCCACAGCATCGACTGGGCCGTCACCGCGTAGATGGCTCCCGCCCCGGCGAGGAGGGGAAGAGCGGCGACTGGTACCACCGTGGCGGCCGCTACCGCCTGCCACACTACGTCGCGCCGTAACTGAGGGTCGCCGTCGGCGCTGCGCATGGCGAGAAGGCTGCGGTCCATGAACCAGCCTTCGATTTTCGCCTGTCGTTCGGTCTCGTGATAGCCGTGACCGTTCCACCAATAGCCAGTGGACATCTTGGTGATCGGCCGGGGCGGCCGGTAAGGCGAAGGGAGCTCGGCCCCGAGCCAGCGTCCTCCGTGGCGACGCAGGAACTGAGCGGTCGGTCGGCCCAGCACCGCCATGGCCACGCCGAACCCGGCGGCCGTCCACAATGCCGCCAGCGCCCATTCTCCGATCGCCGTAACGAGGCGGACCAACAGTGGGGCGTGGAGATGGGCCGACCAGGACCGACTGAACGACAGCCCGAACACCGCCACCGCGGCGGTCAACCCTGGGATCAGGCCGGCCACGGCGACGAGCACGCCAGACCGCCAGTATCCGACGGCGGTGTCCCGTAGCCACCGTGACGGACCCGACCACATGGGGATCATCCTCTCATCCGACCCGGGTGTAGCCATCGACCGGCGAGGCGGGACGCTCTGAGGCGACCAACTCCTGGGGCGTCGGAACCTTCTTGTGCCCCACGTAGGCCGCGACGCAGAAAGCCACGCCGAGCGCCGTGGTGATGGCGCCGTGGATGACCAGCCAAGATGCGACCGTCGCCGCCAGTCCGAGCAGAACCAGCCCGGCGACGGTCAAGGTGACTCCGACAATGACTCGGGCCCGTGGGTTCAGCCGGCGGATGATGAACAGAAACAGCATTTTGACCTCCTCAGGTCGCTGAGTTTCGAACAGCTCAGCTGCATCTGACGGTAAGGAAATCGGTGCCGAAGGGATAGCCGTCCAGCCCCCTTTCGCAGTGGGTCCAGACCCACACCTCCAAGAACCCGAGGTGAGGAGGGCGGTGACCAGCTATCTACACAGGAGAAGACAGTCGGCCTGTCGGCGACCGAGACATACGAATCTCGGGGCCGCCGCCCATCTCATCTCACATGCGACGGCTGCGAGCCCGAGGTAGAACGGATGACAGATAAGCCGATCGCCGCCCACCGAGTCCGGTCTCGCGGGAACTATGAAGCCGAACCGAAACGACGAATCCCAACGCCCACCCGCAATCACGGACCGGTATCCCAGAATGTCGCCCCGAACATCGGTGCCCCGGTGTCCCCAATCGCCGGTAGGACGCGCTCCTTAGGATCAGTGTGAGATGGGCGGGGGGTCGAACAGGGCCAGCTCGGCGGCGTCGGGCGCCTGGAACAGACGTACCCATCCATCGAGGTCGGCTCGGCGGATGGGATAGCGCTCCCAGGGCGGCTCCGAGTTCCGGGCGTCGATGCGCCGCCAGAGTTCCTCGGTAGGGACCTCGAGATAATGCAGCTCGGCGCCGACGCCGAGGCCACGAGCAGCGTCCCGCATCTCGTCCCGTTCGACCCGCGCCCAAAGCCCGAAATCAAGGACGACGGTCAGTCCTAGACGCAGGATCTCTTGGGCAAGGCGCCAGAGTTGGTGTTCGACCTTTTCCCGGGTCGGCTCGTCCCAAGGAGTGGAGCCGAGGGCCCAGAGCCATTCGTCCTTCGTGAGGCGCACGGCGTTGCGCTCCGCGGCGAGCTGCGCAGCGAGTGTGGTCTTACCCGCCCCGGGCAACCCGCAGGTCAGAATGAGTCGAGCCTCGCTCACGGTCTCCTAGTCCAGCAGTTTCGCGACCCAAACCTGTGCCGCTGCGCCCGCCGGGTCGGCCCGCTCAAACCGGCGTTCTGCCAGGCAAGCAAGCTCCTGTGCTTGTCCCAGAACATGCAGCCTGCGTCCCGACGACGACCCGTCCCGGAACGCCGGGACCGAGCGCTACGTGGGGTCCGTAAGGTCTAGGAAGCCTGTTGCCGTAGGTGCTGCTGTAGGTGGGCGAGGTGTCTTTGGGCGGCGCGTAGCTCAGCCTCGGCATCGTTGAGCCCGACTCCTCCTTCCTGGATTCGTTCGACGATCCAGGATCGGGCCAGCGTGGATCCTGGGATACCAGCGGTCTCGGCGATGGATTGGAGCGCTGCGACCTCGTCGGGGTTAAGCCGGATCGAGTAGACGGTGGAGCGTCCCCTGTTCGGTCGGGTGACCTTGGCACCATCGGGGACGGGCGCATCCGGGTTGGTCTCGGAGGCTTCGGTCTCCTCCTCGATGATCTTCTCGATGNNTTGTCCTTGTCGTTGCGCGCGATGATCTTCTCGATGTCGCTCATGGTCGGTCCTCTCTGTAGCGCCCGATGTCGGTCTGGTTGGCCTTCCAAGCGTTCACGCCGTAGGTCACGCCCGCTTCGTCGACGGTTATGACCGTGACCAAGCACCCGGCGGTNNGTCGAGAAACCGACGGTCCTCACCGAGAGCCCAGACCTGCTCGCCGGGTCGGGGTCGATACGAAGTGCATCGGGATCGTCCAGTGCCTCGTTGGCCCACTCCACTTCGATTCCATGGCGTTCACGCACGTAGTCGGCCCGGAAGGACCAGTCCACTCCTGACACCCACTCAGTGTACTACAACGTACGACGGTCGAGTAGGGCTGGTTGTCTCGAGCAGGTCCTTGAACGGCAGGTTCCCGTGTTGTCTTGGTCTTCCCGACCCGAACAAGGAGGACAAAGACATGATCACCATCGACGCGACCGCCCAGCTGATCGCCCTACCCGAGGAGCCCATCCCATCCGACGACGCCGAGCTGGCCGCCGTGGCGTTCCTGGCCNNCGACCTGCGCAACCTGTTCCAGTGGGCCGCCAATCACGGCCTCCCAGTTCTCGAAGCGACTCGTACCCATCTGGAACTGTACCGATCCTCGATGGAGGAGCGCGGGCTGGCGGCATCCACCATCGATCGTCGCCTATCGACCGCCTGCGGGTTCTACCGCTTCGCCCACATCGACGGCCGTATCGCTTCGAACCCGGCGCAGTATGTGCGCCGACCCACGGTTCACCCCTCAGAGCGGCGTGGATTGGACCGTGGCGAGCTAGGTCGCTTCCTGTTCACCGCCGAGCGCTTCGACCACGCCCACGCCGCACTCGCCGTGCTCCTCGGTCTGAACGGCCTGCGCGTCAGCGAAGCCTGCGAGACCAACATCGAGGACATGGCCTTCGAGCGGGGCCATCGGGTGCTGCGGATCGTCGGCAAGGGCAACAAGCCCGCTCTGATCCCACTGGTGCCTCGCACGGCGCGAACGATCGATGTGGCCATTGGTGAGCGGACTGAGGGACCGATTCTGTTGCGACTCGATGGTCACCGCCTCGATAGGCGTACGGCACATCGCTGGGTGCGCTCTATCGGGAAACGGGCTGGGATCGGGCTGGTATATCCGCACATGCTCAGGGCGGCATTTATCATGGCTGCTCTCGACGCTGGTGTGCCGCTCCGAGAGGTTCAGGTCGCTGCCCGGCACGCCGACCCGCGAACCACCACCGTTTACGACCGGCGTCGCCAGGACTTCGACAAGCACGCCGCGTACGTCGTCGTCGCCTTCGTCGCCGAAGTCATCGTGGCGCCGGGCGCTTTCATCCGGCGCGCGCGCCATCGGCGAGGCCTCGGTAACCGCCTCGTCCATCTTGACCACGAGATTGCGCAGCACCGCATCGCTGAACCGGAACGAGCCGGTGAGTTCGGCCAGGGTTTTCTGGTCGCATTCGATGTTGAGCAGGATGTAATGCGCCTTGTGAACCTTGGCGATGGGAAAGGTCAGCTGGCGCCGGCCCCAGTCCTCGAAGCGGTGCACAGTGCCGCCGCCGGCGCTGATCATGCCCCGGTAGCGATCCACCATTGCAGGAACTTGTTCGCTCTGGTCCGGGTGGACCAAGAGCACTATTTCATAATGCCGCATGTAGGCTCCCTATGGATTTAGCCTCCCGTTGCGAGCGGTGAGGCAAGGAGTAATGCCGGTCAGCCGGCGAAAAAGAGCGCGAAGAATACGCGTTTGAGACCCTGCCGGTCAACTAAGCCCGTTG
>PMHH01000082.1 GCA_003156595.1 Acidimicrobiaceae bacterium | reverse complement strand
GCGGGCCCGGTTGACCAGCAGCTCCACCCACCGGGCGGGCCCCGCGACGTAACCGCCGAGGGAACCGAGGGTCTTCGACAAAGTACCGACCCGCAAGCACGTGGCGTCGGGATCGGGCTCGGCGGCGTCGAACACCAAGTGGGCGTCGTCGAGCACCAGCAGGGCCGCGCTGCGGGCGCACAACTCCGACAGTTCCTGCACCGGGGCGACGTCCCCGTCCATGGAGAACACCGTGTNNGAGGCGGCAGCCGTCGATGATCGATGCGTGGTTGAGCTCGTCGGAGATGATGCGGGCGCCGGCGCCGAAGGTGGTCAGCACCGCCAGGTTGGCCTGGTATCCAGTGGACAACACCAGCGCGGATGCGGTGTGGCGCCAGCTGGCGACGGCGTCCTGCAGCTCGCGGTGCGCCGGTCGCTCCCCCACGATCAGCCGGGACGATCCGGTTCCCGCCCCCCAGCGGTCAAGGGCCTGGTGAGCCGCCGCGATTACCCGCGGATGTTGGGACAGCCCCAGGTAGTCGTTGGACGCGAACGACGTGACGAGCCGACCGTCTGGCAGGTGAAAGACGGGCCCTCGTCCGTCGAGCGTCCGCAACGTGCGCCAGCGGTCGCTGGCCCGAATGGCGTCCGATTCGGCCGCGACCCACGCATCCCACGTCATCGACTGACGGCTTCAAGTGCGACCTGCAGGACGTCCAGTATGCGATCGATCTCGGCCGCGGTCGAGGTCAGGATCGGCATGAGCACCACCACGTCTCCGAGCGGCCGCAGCAGCACCCCTTCGTCGACCGCGGCCGCGCACACCCGACGGCCGGAACGCGGGCCGCCGACTGCGGCGTCGAGCTGCACGCCGGCCATCAGGCCGCAAGCGCGCACGGCGGCCACAGCCGGGTGCCGGGCCAGGGCCGCCAGCCCAACCTGTAACTGGGTGGCGCGCGCCGCCACGTTGCCGAGCACATCCCAATCGTCGATCAGCTCGAGGTGGCGGAGGGCCACCGCCGCGGCCAAGGCGTTGCCCCCGAAGCTGTGCCCGTGATACAGCGTGGCCGGTCCCAGATCGTCGCCGAGAAAGGCGTCCGCCACCCGCCCCGACGCGGCGGTGGCACTCATCGGCAGGTACCCCCCCGACAGCCCCTTACCCAGGCACAACAAGTCGGGACGCAGTTGGCACTGCTCGGAGGCGAACAAGGTCCCGGTCCGCCCGAACCCGGTGGCGACCTCGTCGCAGATCAGCAGCACGCCGGCGTCCTGACAGGCCCGCCCGAAGCGCCTCACGTCCTCGGCTGACGCCACGTGCATCCCGGCCGCGCCCTGCACCAGTGGTTCGATGACCGCCGCCGCCAGCGTGCCCGCGTTGGCGGCCAAGGCGTCGAGGGCGGCGTCCAACCAGCTGGCCGAGCGGTACCCCGGTGCCCGCACCACGCCACGAAAACGGAGCGGATCAAAAAGGTCGGTGCCGAAGCCGCCGGCCCCGACCGACAACCCACCGATGGTGTCGCCATGGTAGGCGTCGCCCAAAGCCAGGTAGCTCGTCCGGTTGGAGATCCCCTGGTTCCACCAATACTGAAAGGCGATCTTGAGCGCCTGCTCGACCGCGGCCGCGCCGTCAGAGGCAAACAGAAAGCGGGCATCTTCGACCGGCACGACCCCCGCGAGAGCTTCAGCCAGCTCCACCACTACGGTGCTGCCATTGCCGAGCAGGGTCGAATGCGCCACTCGGGCCAGCTGGGCGCGCATGGCGGCGTCCAGCTCGGGAACGCGGTGACCGAGCGTGATCACCCACAGACTGGAGATGGCGTCGAGGTAGCGCCGGCCTTCGACATCGATCAGCTCACGACCCTCGGCCCGCTCCACCATGACCGGCCGGTTATCCGCGTAGCTCGCCATCTGGGTGAACCCGTGCCACACTCGGGCCCGGTCGCGCTCCACCCAGGTGGCGTGCTGGTCCGCTGACACAAGGGCGATACCTTAACCTCACCGATCGGCCATTCTTAAGCCGACGGACAAAACCGGCCTGTTATCTTCCGCATCATGGACAAAAGAACCCAGCAGGAGCAACGCAGCACGGCCACCGGCTTGTCGACAATGATGCACAAGCGACTCCGGCTGCGCCACGGAGTAGCCGTTGGCGCCATCACCATTGCGATGTCAGTCGCCTTTCCGCTGTCCGCGTTTGCGTCGCCGACAGGCAGCGACTTTGGGGCCGGCTACCTATCAGAGCCCGCTGGATTCGCCAGCGCCAGCGCCACGTTCACCGTGCCAACCGTCTCCTGCGGCAGCTCTCAGACCGGCGAGGAGGCTATCGGCGTGATGCTCCAGGGGGGCGACGAGGGAACCGTCTACCAACAAGACGACGCCAACGCCTTGCTGGAATGCAACGCCGGAACGGCGTCGTACCAGCTCCGCGTCGACGCAGGCTCGGCCGCGTTCACCGAAGCGGGAGTGAGCCCCGGCGACACAGTGGTGGCCTCGATCTTCCAGACATCGAGCGTCGTCGAAGCGACGGTGCACGACCGGACGTCCGGATACACGTGGAATGCCGCAGGGAGCCCGCTCAGCGGCACGGGGTGGCAATGGGGTGTCTGGACGGGTACCTACTACTGGGGCGGAGGCTTCGTCGCGTTTACATCCTCCACGTTTACGAAGTGCCAGATCAATGGCGACTACCTCACCTACTCGACCCCCATTCAGTACAACTACAAGATCGGGAACAAGACGTACATTAAGGCGAGCCCTCTCAACAGCACCGGCGACGGCTTCAAGCTCACCTGGATCTGATCCCCCCACGTGGGCCGCTCGTCCGTCCGTCTAGCATCCGATGCCGTGATCGATCAGTTGGCGTTCGGCAGGTCGGGCCATCGGAGTACCCGGGTGATCTTTGGTGCCGCGGCCCTGGGGAGGATGTCCCAGGATCGAGCCGACGCCGTGCTGGACACCCTGCTGGAGTTCGGCGTCAACCACATCGACACCGCCGCGGCCTACGGCGACTCGGAGCTGCGGGTCGCGCCGTGGATGACCCGCCACCGTGACCGGTTCTTCCTGGCCACCAAGACCGGTGATCGGACCGGCCCCGCGGCGCGCGCCAGCCTGGAGGGATCTCTCGAGCGCCTCGGCGTCGACCACGTCGATCTCATCCAGCTCCACAACCTGGTGGAGGAAGACGAGTGGGTGACTGCGCACGCCAAGGGAGGCGCCGTAGACGCGTTGGTGCAAGCCCGGGAAGAAGGACTCGTGCGCTTCATCGGGGTGACCGGCCACGGCCTGCGCATCGCCGGCATGCACCTGCGCAGCCTCGAACGCTTCGACTTCGACTCGGTGCTGCTCCCCTACAACTTCAGCCTCCTCCAGAACGACGCCTACCGCGACGCCATCGAGCGGCTCCTCGACGTCTGCCTGGAACGCGACGTCGCCGTGCAGACGATCAAGTCCCTCGCTCGCCGGCGATGGAGTGACGACGACACCGAGCCGCACTTCAGCTGGTACGCCCCGATCAGCGACAGCCAACCCCTGGTGCGTTCCGTCCGTTGGGTCTTGGCCCGCCCGGGCATATTCCTCAACACGTCGAGCGATGCCCGCCTGCTCCGCGCGACCCTGGAGGCTGCCTCGGCGGCCATGTCGACGGGCTCTCCGTCCGACGACGAGATGCGAGCCGATGTCGACCAGCTCGGGATCGTGCCGCTCTTCGACGGCGACACCCTCGAACGCATCTGACGGCCAGCACCCTCTTGGCATTTCGGCAGCGCGTCCGTCCGCGCGTCCGTCCGCCCATCCGCGGGTTCGCCCGCCCGTCCGCGGGTTCGCCCGTCCGCCGGCACGGGCTTGCCAACCCTCGTCCTATCAAGTAGTATACCCAGTATGATATCCGAAGAGTTCAACTCGTGAGCGTCCGGCACGCCCTGCTGGCGCTGTTGAGTGAAGGACCCAAATACGGTCTGCAGTTGCGCCAGGAGTTCGAGGCGGGAACCGGCGAGGTGTGGCCCTTGAACGTGGGTCAGGTGTACACCACCCTGCAACGCTTGGAGCGTGACGGTCTGGTGGAGTCCGACGACGAGGGGACGGACGGCCCGCAGAAGGGGTTCCGGATCACCGCGGCTGGCGAGAAGGAGCTGGTCGGGTGGTTGCGCACGCCGCCCGATTTGAGCTCGCCGCCGCGGGACGAGTTGGTGATCAAGGTGCTGGTGGCGTTGTGGGTGCCGGGAGTGGATGTGCACGAAGTGGTGCAGGTGCATCGGAGGTATCTGGTGGAGTTGATGCAGCAGTGGACGCATCTCAAGGAGGACGCAGCCGAGACGGATCTGCGGTTCGTGTTGGTAGTTGACGCGGAGCTGTTCCGGTTGGATTCGGTCATCCGCTGGCTGGACGCGGCCGACGGCCGCCTCAGGCGAGCTGCGGTCGAATCTCCCCCCCGTGTTCCCCTGCCGTTGCCGAAGCGGCGCCGCCGCGTGGGGGTGCGACCGTGAGCGCGTTAGAGATGCGGGGGGTATCGAAGGTCTATGGACAAGGACCCACCGCAGTACATGCCTTGTGGGACGCGGATTTGTCGGTTGAACCCGGCGCGTTGGTGGCTGTCATGGGCCCGTCGGGGTCGGGGAAGTCGACGCTCATGCACTGCATGGCGGGGCTCGATGTGCCCACCTCGGGCCACGCCTTCGTGGGCGATCAGGAGATCGGGCTCCTCGACGACGCGCGCCTCACCGATCTGCGCCGGGACCGGATCGGATTCGTGTTCCAGTCCTTCAACCTCATCCCCACGCTGACGGCGGCGGAGAACATAACCCTTCCCGTCGACCTCGCCGGCGCCGAGGTTGACAAGGCGTGGTTCGACTATCTCGTCGAGGCGCTCGGCATCGCCGACCGGCTTTCACACCGTCCCAGCGAGATGTCCGGCGGCCAGCAGCAACGCACCGCCTGCGCTCGGGCGCTGATCCGCCGTCCCGACCTGATCTTCGCCGACGAGCCCACCGGCANNCCGACGGCAAGGTGGTCGGAGACCTCGTCTCACCGACGGCCGAGTCGGTGCTCGAGCAGACAATGAAGCTCGGTAGGTAGCCATGTGGAAAGTCACGGTCAACGGCCTGCTCGCCCGCAAGCTGCGCTCGGCGCTCACCGCGCTGGCCATCGTCCTCGGGGTGACCTTCGTCTCGGGAACGCTTGTCCTCACCGACACCCTGAACC
>PMHH01000073.1 GCA_003156595.1 Acidimicrobiaceae bacterium | reverse complement strand
CGGCGGAACACAAGGGGATGGGAGTGGCTCACCACCGATCGGGATCTGGATATCGCCATCCACGAATTCGCACCCGGATCCCAACTCGTCAAGGACAAGCGAATCCACCGCTGTGTCGGTCTGACGGGTGCGCTCCCCTTGCTCACAGCTTGGAGAGAGGAGGCAGAGCCCTTGGGTCCGGCGATGTCAGAGTCCTTCTTCCTGGTCGAGTGCGCAGCCTGCAACGCCTGGTCGCGATTCTCCGCTCGGCCAGTCGAAGGCACCTACTGCGCAGCATGTGACACTCCGCTTGAGCCGGCCCTAGCTTCGGAGTGTATCGAGCCATTGGGATTCCGTACTGACTTTCGCCCCGAGAACGAGGAGAGCGATGAAGGATTGACCGGAAGGCACCGCTCGATCCACGCTGAGGCCACGAAGTTGGCACCGGCCACGGTCGCAGGGTCGAACTTGCAGTACCAGGTTCGAGAGAAGGCATGGACCTACCGGCTCAATCGAGGCGGCTACGACGACGAGTCATCGTCGTGGCGTGGTTACACCCTTGACCGGACTATCTCAGCTCTGAAGCTGCCTGGGGGGAAGAAGGATGTGCGGCTGGTCGACCAGTGGGTTGACACAAAGGTTCCGCAGAACAGCAGTTTCACGAGGGGTCTGATCCAACAAGGGGAATCGCGCGAGCGACTCTGGCTGGCGGCTCCCAAGACAACAGACGTCCTGCTCCTGGCGCCAATGACCAATCCAACAGGATTGTCGCTGGGACATATTGTCCGTGTTGGACGTCTCGACGAACTGTCCGGGAACTCACTCCTGCGAGCGATACGAACGACGGCGGTGCGCGCAGCAGCGATCTCCGCCGCGTTCCTCCTGGTCGGACGGGCCGCGATCGAACTCGACGTCGACCCTGAAGAGATCGACGTCATCGAACCACGGCTGGCAAACCCAAATGCAGCCCAAAGGGTGCCGGTGCTGCAGTTTGCCGATCGACTCGTTAACGGAGCAGGTCTCTNNACCCTCTGAGCACCTTCGCGACTGATCACCATCGAGACACGTGCGAGAGGGCGTGCTACCAGTGTCTGATGCGCTACTCCAATCAGTCCTATCACGGATTGCTGGATTGGCGTCTCGGTCTCTGCTTCGCGAGGGCCTTGGTCGACAAGAGGTACTCCGTCGGTCTCGATGGAGACTTTTCCGACCCTTCACTGTCTGATTGGCACGTACTCGTTGACCGCTCCCTGCAGCGGCTAGCGTCCCGATTGCCCGGTGTGGAGACCCGGGAAATCTCAGGCCTGCAGGCATTTCGGTTGGGGAGCAATAGGCCGTGGAACTTGGTCGTGCACCCGCTCTGGGATGTCGATCACCCTCAGTTGATCGTGGAAGCAGCGAGCCACGAACTCGGGTATCAACCAAATATGGTGGATTCGTTCAATCTCGACAGGCGACCATGGCTCGTCCGTGACGCGGTCACGGTGGATGGGTAACCAGGCTCTACCGCATGGGCCTGAAGTTGTTGGCGTGCCGCAGTACTTTTCGCCGACGGCCTTGGGCTCACTGGACGGATGCAAGCTGCGCGTCCTAGCTGGTGCTAGCGAAAACGCTTCCTCCTTTGTCAGATTTCCCCCCAGCCCGACCGCACTTCTCGGGAAGTTCGTGCACGACGCGGTCGAGATGCATTCGTCGATCGAAGGCTTCGACGCCCTGTTGTGGTTGGATGCGAAACTCGATAAGCAACTCGTCGGACCTTTCAACGATGTCCCTCTGAGGGTCGCCGCCGGAAGTGAGAAGATCTCGCTAGCGAGACGGCTATTGGAAGGCCGGTGTCTTGAGACCTTGGCAGTGGAGCCAGAAGGCCTCAAACTGAGCGCAGCGAGGGCGCCAACGTCTGCTCTACAAGCTACGACNNCCGTTTACGGGGACGGGCAGACGTCGTCCGTCAGTCAGAGGACGGAGTCATCGAGATTGTCGACTACAAGACGGGGCCACTACGGGACGCTGAAGGAGAACTCAAGTCGAGCTATACCTTTCAACTGCAGGCGTACGGACTAATGGTCCGAGAGACTGTCGGGCCCGTGGTATTGAAGCTGATTCTTGACAATGGCGACGAAGAGGCGAGCATCTGCGGCGCGGACGCGGACCTCGACAGCGCGCGGGAGAGGCTGCTGGATTACCTGGGTGATCTCCAACCCGGAACTAGTGTCGCAGCTGAGATGGTTGCTGAACCTGGTAGCGATTGCCGTTGGTGTCCCGTCCGGAGTTCGTGTTCTAGCTACCTTCATACCGCGCCCGAGTGGTGGACCGATGTTCCCCTGTCGGTCGGAGCAGCCCCATCCGATACGTGGGGCGAGGTTGTCAGAACTGTAGAGA
The DNA here is from genome assembly GCA_003156595.1 of Acidimicrobiaceae bacterium. GTDB lineage: Bacteria > Actinomycetota > Acidimicrobiia > Acidimicrobiales > Palsa-688 > PALSA-693. Next base: position 2,783 of record PMHH01000073.1, on the reverse strand, counting down.
AGGAGGAATCAACCGAAGTACATCTGACCGACGCAGCCGGGCGGGCTGTGCTAGTCAGAGGTCTCGACAGACGTCGCCATCTGGCGAAACTCGAACCCGGATCTGAATGCTGGTTCTTCGACGTTGTGCCGGTCAACCGGCGTATTGGCTTCAGGGGTGAGAGGCCGCATCCACGACTCTTTCACGAGCTACCAGTTGCGGATTCGGCAGCGATTCGCGCCTGGACCGCAACCGTTTTCGTCGATGGAGAGTGATACGTTCGGCACGTTTAACAAACTGCTAACTGTGCTCTCCGAGCAGAGGATCGGCTTCCTGGTGCACCGCTTAACCAACACCCGGCCCAAGCGGCGGTGAGCTTCGGAACGATCNNCACCTCACTCCGGCTTGACGGGACTCACTCGGTGGATGGTCCATAAGGCCGATTCAGGGCCAGAACTGCAGGTGTAGACAAGGACTTGGCACACGTATCGGCGGCGACCTTCGAAGAGCTGGGGCTCAAACAGCCGGACTGCTCTCTGGCGGGTTGGTCTTCTGTGCGTTCACCGAAGTTCGAAGAGGGGTGAGGCCCGGGTGATCAAGCAAGGATTGCGGCCCATAAAGGCGAGCTACAGCGACCACGGCGAGTGGTGCAACCCCGGGACCAAGCCACTGAGTTAGGGCTCCGTCCGAGGTGTCGACAGAGACGACCTCGTCACCCGGTGTGAGATCGATCTGGCACCCCATAATCTNNCTCAGTCATCCAGGCGTCAGGATCGACTCGCGCTGGGACCTCAGCCATCGCATGTTCACCCGTATTGAGGACGGCACCAACGCGGTAGGGGGTGATCGGTAAAGGGTCGCCCCCACAGATCGCGAGTAACACCGCCCGAGCGGCTTCGGCCGCCCAGGACCGGGTGTCCGTCTCCCAGCGTGCCTGGGCTTTTAGGAGTGCTCGCTTGGTCACAGTTCTGGGCCGCCAATCGGCTGGCTGACCGCTNNTCGGCCCTCTTGTGTTGTCCGAGCTGCTCGATGCACGTGGGGTCGGGCCCGAGCAGTTTCTGGTCGTGGCCGATGTTCCATCGTTCGCGGTAGGCGGCCACGGTGGATGCCTCCCGCAGCCAGCGCGCTTGAAGAGCCGGTTCGGTCGGCGTGACACCAAGACGCCGGAGCCACGCGGCGCCGGTAGTAGCAGCCTGATCGGCCAGGATCCGAGCTCGTTGTTCCATCGACCGGTCACGTTCCTGGAGGGCTCGGTCGATGTCGGGATCCTCGACTCCCCGGGCGCGTGGCACGAGCCCGGCGATGAGGTTGTCGGCNNGGATCCTCGACCCCTCGGGCCCGTGGTACGAGTCCGGCGATCAGGTACTCGGCGTGGCCACGGATCGGCCGGGACCCTTCCGCCCACCGGCTGACCCGGCCGTGCAAGACGGATGCGATGTCGTCGGCGTCATCGAGGGTCCGGCCTTGCACCAACCGGGGGAAGGCCGTCTCGACGGCGAGCCCGCGGCTGTCGGCGTCGCTGAGGGCGGCGATGAGCGGACCGTAGGCGACGCTGGCGTGGACCTGTCGGATCTCGCTAGGGGTGAGCCCGGACCTGTCCAGGAGAGCGTTCCAGCGGTCGGCCTGGGCGGCCTGGGCGATGGTCTGGTACTCGGCGTGGAGGGTGGTCCAGCTTTCGGTGTCGTGGTGGACTCGGCGGATGGTCTCGTGTGCGGAGATCTCGGCCCCCTCGTTGGCGAGTACGGCGACGAGTACATCTCGGGCGGTTTGTGGTTTGACGGCGCNNAGTACCTCTTTGGCAGTTGCCGGTTCGGATGCTTGGTCATGGGAGGTTTGGGGGTCAGGGTCGTAGGCGGCGTCCACGTACAGCCGGTTGGAGTGGCGGCCTCTGGTGACGGCCACGTACAGGACCTCCCGGGTGGTCGCAGCGCTGACAAGGGCGTGGGCGGTGTCGACGGTGCGGCCTTGAATCCGATGGGCCGTCGAGGCATACGCGAGGTCGACGTGTTCGGCGACGTAAGCGGCCGGAAGTACGACTTCTGCGCCTCCGGCTGTGCGTCGCACCGTCATGCGGCCATCCTCCCAGGTGGCTGTGACGGTCCAGCGGTCCCCGTTTTTGACCCACCCGCGGCCGACGGAGAGGGTCCGGTCGTTTTGCCGAGTGATGATCTCGTCGCCTGCCCCTGCGCTCTGCCCGGCGGAGACGTCGAGTCCTTCTTCGGCCACGGTGCCGCCCGCTATGCGATCTCGCCGGGCTCGGCGATTGAGGTCGGCGACGGTGGCGGTGTCGGCGGCGATCATCACGCTGGACAGCCCGCCGTCGGTGTCGGCCTTCCAGGCCAGATAGATCTGATCGAGTAGCTCGTCGCGCCCGCCCTCGGCAACGCGACCGTGCATCTGGTAGGCGTCGATAGCCGGTTCGCGGCCGAGCCGTAGCTGGATGCTGGCCTGCTTCTCCCAGTCGGCGGTGAAGCGGCGGACGTCGGTGAGCTGTGGGACGGTGTCACCGCGGTCGTGGGCGAGTAGGTGGAAGGCGCCGCCGGCGTCTACCGCGGAGAGTTGGGCCCAGTCGCCGGCCAGGAGGATTTTTGCTCCAGCGGAGCGGGCCGCCGTTACCAGCTGATCGAGGTCGAGGGTGCCGGCCAGACTGNNGATTGCTTGATTGAGTTCCTCCACGCGGCGGCGCAGGCGCTGCGCGGACGCGGAAGCGGGGTAAGGGTGCCGGCCGACTCGGAGGTCGAGGCGGTCGCGTGCGGCGGTAAGGGCGGGGATTCTCCGCCACTCGGTCAGCCATTTGGCGGTGT
>PMHH01000110.1 GCA_003156595.1 Acidimicrobiaceae bacterium | reverse complement strand
CCCGCCGCAGGCGGGGCACTTCTTGAGCGGCTCGTCCTTGAAGGATTGGACTACCTCGAGGTGCTCACCGCACGACTTACAGGCGTATTCGTAAGTAGGCATGCGCTCCGGGTCCTCCTGCGCGAAATCTCGAAATCGATGGATTAGCACTCTCAAGTGTGGAGTGCCAGTCTACCGGAGCCCGGAGGGATCCGCTCGCTAGCCGGTGATAGAACAATCGGACGTGGCACACTCCATCCAGAAGGCCGTCATCCCCGCGGCCGGCCTCGGGACCAGGTTCCTCCCTGCCGCGAAGGCCCAGCCGAAGGAAATGCTGGCCTTGGTGGACAAGCCCGCCATCCAGTACGTGGTCGAGGAGGCCGTGCAGAACGGCATCACCGACATCCTGATCATCACCGGGCGCGGCAAGGAGAGCTTGGAGAACCACTTCGACCGGTCGTTGGAGTTGGAGCACCACCTCGAGCGGGCCGGCAAGCACGAATTGCTGGCCGAGATGCGCGCCATCGCCCAACTCGCGGACATTCACTACATACGCCAAGGGGAGCCCCGAGGCCTCGGCCACGCGGTGTCGATGGCGCATCAGCACGTCGGCGACCAGTCCTTCGTGGTCATGCTCGGCGACGACATCATGCACGAGAAGTCCGGGATACTCGCCGGCATGCTGGCGGCCCACGACCGCCACCGCGCCTCCGTGCTAGCCCTCAAGAAGGTGACGCCCGCCGAGATCTCCTCGTACGGGAGCGTGGCCGCCACCGACCTCGAGGAGTCGTTGGTCCGGGTCCACGACCTGGTCGAGAAGCCCACCCCGGAGGAGGCCCCGTCCAACCTGGGAGTCATGGGCCGCTACGTACTGACCCCCGGCATCTTCGAGGCCATCGCCCAGACGAAGCCGGGCCGGGGCGGGGAGATCCAGCTCACCGACGCCATCAAGCTGCTCCTCGGCACGGAGCCGGTCTACGGGTTCACCTTCACCGAGGGCCGCTTCGACGTCGGCAACAAGCTCGACTACCTACGCGCCACGGTGGAACTGGCCCTCGAGCGCGACGACCTGGGCCCGGCGTTCCGCGCCTTCCTCGAGGCGCGGTTGAGCCGGCCGTGATCCCCCTGGCCGAGGCCCAGGCCGAGGTCATCGCAGCCTGCCAGCCCAAACCACCTCGGCCTGTCGACGTCGGTGACGCCCTGGGTCTGGTGCTCGCCGAGGGGGTGACCGCGGCGACCGACGTTCCGCCCTTCGCCAACACGGCCATGGACGGCTACGCGGTCCGAGCCGCGGACGTAGAGGCCGCCAGCACCGGGCGTCCGACCCGGTTGACGGTGATCGGCACCCTGGCGGCGGGGCGGGCGCCCGACACCCCGGTCGGACCTGGCGAGGCCCTGCGGATCATGACGGGTGCCCCTTTCCCCGAAGGTGCCGATGCGGTGGCGATAGTGGAGAACACCCGCAGCGAGGGCGACGCCGTCTGGGTCTCGGCGCCGGCGCCGGCGGGCGAGCACGTGCGCCGGGCCGGGGAGGACGTGGCGGCGGGCCAGGAGGTGTTCGCGGCCGGCACGGTCCTCGGCCCCGGCCATCTGGGCGTGCTGTGCAGCGTCGGCAGGGAAAGGGTGTCCGCCGTGCCGGCCCCCGTCGTCGGTGTGCTCTCGACTGGTGATGAGCTGGTGGAGGGGGCCGGCGCGCTGCTCCCGGGCCAGATCCGCGACTCCAACCGGCGCACGCTCATGGCCCTGCTGCGCCGCGATGGTTTTTCGGTCGTCGACTTGGGAATCGCGCCCGACGACGAAGCCGAGATCGAGCGGCGGCTGAAGGAGGGGGCGGCTGGTTGCGACGCCGTGCTGACCAGTGGGGGAGTCAGCATGGGGGATTTCGATCTGGTGAAGGTGGTCCTCGACCGGATTGGGGCGATGCATTGGATGCAGGTGGCCATCCGGCCGGCGAAGCCCTTCGCCTTCGGGCTGGTGGGGTCCACGCCGGTGTTCGGGCTACCGGGCAACCCGGTGTCGTCGATGGTGAGTTACGAGGTGCTGGCCCGCCCCGGTCTGCGGCGCATGGCCGGGCGGGGGGATGCAGACCTGCATCGGGTGCCGGTGCCGGCGATCGTCGACGACAGCAGGTGGCGCGGCGGGGCTGACGGGCGGACGACCTACATGCGGGTGCAGGCGGGGGTCGAAGCGGACGGGCGCTACCACGTGAGAAGCGCCGGCGGTCAGGCTTCAAACCAGCTGTACGCCATGGCCGTGGCCGACGGGCTGGCGGTGGTGGCGCCCGGCGCCGAGGTCGTCGCCGGCGACACCGTCGCCTTGGTGCTCCTGGGCCCGTAGGGTGGGGTGGTGGCCACCGCCCTGCTCGACCCGTACAACCGGACCGTCCGCGACCTGCGGATCTCGATCACGGATCGTTGCAACTTCCGCTGCACCTACTGCATGCCCGAGGAGGGGATGAAGTGGCTGCCCCGCGACGAGCTGCTCACCTACGAGGAGCTGACCCGGGTGGCCCGCATCTGCGTGGAGCGGTTTGGGTTTGAGAGCATCCGCATCACCGGAGGCGAGCCCACCGTTCGGGCCCACCTGCCGGTCCTGATCCGCCATCTGGCCGAGCTGGGCGTCGACCTGGCCATGACCACCAATGGCGCCACCCTCTCCCATCAGGCCGCCGAGCTGGCCCGGTCGGGGCTGCGGCGGATCAACATCTCGTGCGATTCGTTGCGTCCGGACCGCTTCGCCGCTATCACCTGCCGCGACGCCCTCGGTGCGGTACTGGCCGGTATCGACGCCTCGCTGGCGGCCGGGCTGGATCCGGTCAAGGTCAACTGCGTGGTCGTGCGCGGCCTCAATGACGACGAGATTCTCGACTTCGCCGCCTTCGGCAGGGCCAAGGGGGTCGAGCTGCGGTTCATCGAGTGGATGCCCCTCGACGGCGGGGGGCAGTGGAACATGGGCCAGGTGGTGCCGGCCACCGAGATCGTCGCCGCCATCGACGCCGAATGGCCGCTGGTGGCCCCCGGTGGAGGTGGCGTTCGGGATTCGGCCCCTGCGGAGTCCTACACGTACGCCGACGGGGCCGGGCGGGTAGGGGTGATCGCCAGTGTGACCCGACCGTTTTGCGAGTCGTGCGATCGGATCCGGGTGACGGCCGAGGGCCAGCTGCGAAACTGCCTGTTCTCGGTTCGCGAGACCGATCTGCGGGGCATTTTGCGGGGAGGCGGCACCGACGACGACCTGGCGTCGGCTATCGAGGCCGAGGTGGGCCGCAAGTGGGCGGGTCACTCGATAGGGCAGGTGCATTTTACCCGGCCGGCCCGCAGCATGAGCCAGATCGGCGGCTGAGGGCCCCGAGCGAGGGCCATCGCGGCCCGTTGGGGATGTGGCGGCCGGCGGCGTCGGCCCAGCAAGGAGGCATCGTCGGCGCCCGCCCGTCCTGGTTAGACTGACCGCCATGTCCGACCGCGGCCTCACTCATCTGGACCCACTCGGTCGGGCCCGCATGGTCGACGTAACACCCAAGGAGGCTACCCACCGGAGGGCCGTTTCCCGGTGCAAGGTGTTCATGAAACCCGAGACCACCGCCAAGGTGGCGAGCAACGCCATCACCAAGGGCGACGTGCTCGGCGCGGCTCGGATTGCCGGGATCCAAGCGGCCAAGCGCACGGCCGACCTGATCCCGCTCTGTCACCCGCTCCTGGTGGGCGCGGTGACCATCAATTTCACTCTCGGTGACGATTTTGTCGAGGTCGAGACACAGGTAGAGACGGTGGACCGCACCGGTGTCGAGATGGAAGCCATGACGGCCTGCGCAGTGGCGGCGCTCACCATCTACGACATGTGCAAGTCCTCGGACCGATCGATGGTGATAGGCGACCTGGCGTTGTGGGAGAAGACGGGCGGCCGCAGCGGGCAGTGGCGTCGCCCCGCGGGTGACCGGGCGTCCTCACTCGTCAACAGTGCCGCCAACCCGGTGATTGACCTCGACGCCCAGATCGACGGGCTGATCGCCGACAGCGAGGCTGACCCCCGCATTTGAGGGGTGCGTCGGGGCTGGTCAGCGGTTAATTTGTCGGCGCCCCTGGCGTCCGGTGGCCTCATCGGGCTAGCCTTTCCTGAACATCGCCTGAGAGGGCTCGGTAGTTTCGTGTAACGGCCGGACCTATCGCCTAGGTCATCTGGCGTGGGGGATCCCCCACTCCGAGCGTGGCATGGCGTACGGTCCCTGACACCGAAGGGTAGGCCGAGGAGTTTTGACTACTGTGGTTCTGTTGGTCCTGGCCATTGTCTGGGGGGTTCTCCTGGTTTCGTGGCTGCGCTCACGGACCGAGGGGACATTCTCTGACTCCGTGGTGACGTTCCGGCGCCACCTGACCGTCCTGGAGCGGGCCACACCCGCCACTGTCGCTCCCGCCAACCGCCTTCGCACCGGGCCGATCGCGGGCCGGAGCCGCTCGGCCCACCGGTCCCCAGCCCGGCCGGGCGCCGCGACGCGGTCCGGATCCACCATCCATCCGGTGAGCGGCGGTCTACGGCCGCCCTCGGCGGCCCGGCTGCGCCGACGCCAGGTCCAAAAGCGCCGGCGGGACGTGTTCTTCGCATTGCTGGCCGCAGTAGTTGGCACGTTCCTGCTGTGCATAATTCCCGGCCTGTCGCTCCTGTGGCCGGTGCAGGCGGCCCTCGACCTTGTCTTCGTCGGCTATGTGGCGCTGCTGATCCGTTTGCGCAACCTGGCAGCCGAGCGCGAGCTCAAGCTCACCTTCCTGCCGCAGCAGTCCCGGAGTCCCCGCCGTCCCCGTTCGCGCCCCGCCTACGACCTCGGTCGCGCCGGCTACGGCGAGATGGCCCTGCGCCGCGCCGCCAACTGAGTACTGACCTTCCCGACGCCGGGGCCGAGGGGGCCGAACTCGCCGGCCTGGTCGAGCAAGCCAAGGCCGAGCTTGGGGCGGCCAACACCGCCCGGGAAGCCGGTCTGGCCGCCTGCCGGCGGACCATCCGGGCTGCGGGCAGCGCCATCCGAGCCGTGCACCAACGACAGCCCGAACGGGTGGCCGCCGGCATCGCTGAGTGCGAGGCCGCCCTGCGCCAGGCCCAGGAGGCGGTTCGCCCCTTTCCCAGGGTGGCGTACGCCGGGTTCCTGCACGATGCCGAGAAGGAGTACGCCGAAGCGGTGCTCACCGCGGCCCTCGTCGCCGGCACGCCGCTCCCAGGCCACCACGACTTAGCAGTCGAACCCCCTGCCTGGCTCAACGGGCTCGCCGAGGCGGCGTCCGAGTTGCGGCGCCACCTGCTCGACCGGCTCCGCGAGGGACAGTCCTCGGTGGCAGAGAACCTGCTGGTGGCCATGGAAGACGCCTACGACCTGCTGGTCACCGTCGACTACCCCGATGCGGTCACCGGCGGCCTACGCCGCAGCGCCGACGCGCTCCGCGCCGTCCTGGAGCGGACCCGCAGTGACCTCACGACCACCCTCCTCCAGTTTCGCCTGCAAACCGCGCTCGAGCGCCGGGCCGGCGATGAGGGCGGCGGGGAGCGTGCGCTACCCTGAAGGTTCCCTTGCGGGGGTGTAGCTCAGCTCGGTAGAGCGCTACGTTCGCAACGTAGAAGTCGTGGGTTCAAGTCCCATCACCTCCACTAGATAAGTCCAGTTCAGAGCGCTGCGCTGGCAGCGTCGTCGGACCCAAAAAGGGTCTGATACTTGATTCTTGGACCTATCTGGACCTATCTTCGGTTGTCGGTCCGCTGAGGACGGCGGTCCGAGGCCCGTCCGGGTCGATAGGCCCACGGCGTACCAGTGATCGTGGACCTATCTCGGTTGTGAGGAGGTCTGGGACATGGCGCAGCGGCGGGTTAGGCGGAGAGGACGTCGTGGGTCGGGCTCGATCGAGCAGTTGGCCAATGGGCGGTGGCGGCTGAAGGTCTCACACGACGGGCGGAAGGTGACGTACGGGACATACGCGACCGAGGACGAGGCGGCGACGGCGCAGGCCCGATGGAAGCTCACCGGCCTGCTCCCGGCCGACGATCCGCAGGTCGAGATGCCGGCGTCGGTGGCGGTGGGGGGCGTTCGCTCCGACGAGTGGTTCGAGCGCTGGCAGGGGGCGAAGCGGGCCCGGAGCTCGATCGTGCGCGCTGGCCGTCGGCGCGGTGGTGCTGAGTCAACCGCCGCGAGGGACCGAGCGCAGTGGCGGGCGTGGTGGTCGGACTCGATTGGTGAGCGGTTGCCACACACGCTGCGCGCCGAGGACCTGACGTCGGTGATCGCGGCGATGGAGGAAGCGGGTCGGGCGCCCAACTACATCCGCACCCATTGGGTCATGGTGACGTCGCTGTTCAACTGGCTGGTGGAGGAAGAGGTGCTGGCTGCCAGCCCGATCGCCAAGGTGTCCGTCGGCGTCGACCCGGTCGAGGACCGTGTACGGGAGATAGTCGTGCCCGACTTCAGGTTTATCGAGATGCTGAGCAACCGCCTGCAGGGCGAGGACCGGTTGGTGTTCGAGTTGCTGCTCGGAACGGGTGGTCGACGGTCGGAGGTGGCCGGCATCCGGATTGGTGATGTGGACCTGCCGGCGAAGCGGGTGTGGATCCGAGAGCCGATCGTCGAGGTGGAGGGCAAGCTGGTCCGCCGGCGCAAGCCCAAAGGCGGGCACTACCGGGCCATCGTGGTCGGACCCCAGCTGGCCCAGCTCTTGCGGGAGCAGTTACTCCGGCGCGGCATGCCCGATCCGGACGAGCCGCTGATCCTGAGCCACCGCGACGCCGGCCTGCGCTGGAACAACTACCTGAAGCGCACCTTCCGCCCGGCCGTAGAGTCGACTGCCGTGCGCTGGGCGGCGGTGGAGCGCAAGCGCCTCGTGACCGAAGAGGGACTGTCTAAGGCCGAGGCCCGCATGCGGGCCGTAAAGGAGGCCGACCGGTTGAAGAAGCTGACTCCGCACCATCTTCGACACACGGCCGCGGCGCTATTGTGGGCCGCTGGCGCCTCGGACATCGAGGTGCAGCTGACCCTCGGGCATCGGGACGTGGAGACGTCCAAGCGGCTGTACGCCCATCTACTTTCTGGTGCCCAGGAATCGTCGGCCGCCCGGGTGGAGCAGTTGCGCCGCGCTCGACCGTCGAGCTGACATGTCCGGCTTCCAGGGTCCGCGACTCGTCGCGTCCGGTGAGAGAAGATCGGTGAGTGAACTGGTCCACACAACAGGTTGAAGCGCGTGCCGACGAGGTCCTCGTCGACGCCTATGGCGACTACGAGCAGCTGGGGTCGTTCGCCTGCGTGCTCGAAGAGCTTCTTGCGCGGCCCGTCGCCGCGTCCGTAATAGGCGAACAGGTCGAGCTGGTCTCGGTTCGGGAGGAGGGTCTGGGCCTGCGCGCCAAGGTGCGCCGGGCCGGCCGGACGTGGGATGTATGTCTTCTCGACCTCAGCTTCGGATCGGATATCGATCCGGACCTCGATTTGACCCTCGAGGCCTATCGCCGCTGGGCTCGGGGCCTCGGGTGATCGTCCACCCCCTCGAGGATCTGGCGGCCATCTGCGGCGCAGAGACTCCCGAGGAGCTGTGGCTGTATTTGGTAGCGAGGCCGACGCTGCGGGCGTTCCCAAATGACTTCGATGCGGTGGCCGCGTTCAAGACCTTGCATGGGAACGGAACTCCAGAGGCCATGCGGACGGCCGGCTTGCTGTGCACCGATCTGAGGTGGCGTCGGTGCACCACTACCTTGGTAGGGCGCGTCGAGGACTCCGGCATCCTCGCCGCGACCGAGCTTGACGAGCTGTCGGATGCGTGGCTGTGGGAAGACCACTACTAATGGCTGGTGCCCGGTAGCTGGCTGCGCCAGAACTGGAAGCTAGCCCGACAGGTGCCGCATAGTGGATCGGAGCAGGTCTCGATCGAGCGCCATATCTGGCCGCCGCTGCGGAAGTGGTCGGCTGGTAGGATCGCCACGGAGGATCCCGACCGCAGCGGCGATGTGTTGGAACGGATTACCGGGTTGGACTCACGTGATGGCGACGCCGCCATGGCCGGTTTGCTCGACGCGGCCGAGGGATTCTCCGAGGTGGCACGCAGCGCGTTGGTGGAGCTGGGATGCCAGTGGGGCAGTGGGAGCGTCCGGCATCGCGCCCTGCAACTGTTGGCCGTTTGGGATCCTGAGCGGGCCGAGATCATGGCGGCGAACGATGGGAGCGAGGTCGTTCGTCGCCAGGCTGGACGCTTTCAGCAAGTTCCAGTCACAGCACGTGACGATTCAGACGAAAGTGTTGCGCCAGGCGCTGTCGAGCGCACGCCGCTCTCGAACCAGTTGGCGTTGTTCGGCTGAGCGATCCCTCCGCCGCCGGTTGCAGGGCGATTTGCCATATCAACCGTGTCATCACCGGCAACCACCGATCGCGGCCTTGACGCACATTGCGTTCGACGCGCGCCGCGTTGTTGACCAACCACTCCGATTGAGCCAGAATCGTGGTCGGGGGTGTCACTTGGCGCGCCGACTCCGACATAAGTTGTTGTTTAGGAGCCAACTCCCAATCGAAACTTATGTCGGAGTCAGACCTTGGATGCGGAGCCACCGTGTTCTGGCGCCGGGGGGCGATCACCAGCCCGACCCGATGATCATGTTGACGGTGCCAGCCGCCAGGCCGGCGGCGAAGATCGCCAAGGCAGGCATCCAGGGGGACTTGGGAGGTGCGGTCGATTAGGGCGGGGGAGTGGACTTCAACAAGGGGGCCCATCAGCGACCAGTAGACGAGGTGCCGGCCCCCACCGCGTTCCCGATCCCAAGAATCCTCGGCGGGAATCCTGATGCCCACCCTCAACAATCAACGTCTCATTCGTTCCCGCTCGCTCGCGCAATAGCGTCCGCGACCAGCGCCTTTCCCGAGTGTCATTATTCCCGACCCGATCGTTGTCATTCTGCGCTAGACCCGCATCCCGGGAGCATCCTGGTCGAGTAACAGTTACTTGCGCCCACTCGAGGGTGACTACCCCTAGTAAGGCACTTCGTCTAGTTCCACTCTGGGCCTTTTGCGGGCTACCTCCTACGCTCGGATCGGCACCCAGGGGATAACTCTCAAGCCCCTCTTGGCGCGTCTTATTGTGGCAGTCCACGCAGTCGGCTTCGCCGGGTTACCTCGCGTTTCGAGCTCTTGCCGGCGAATCTCCGCTGGCGGAGAGCGCACACGCCGTGTGTTCGGGGAGGCCACGAAGAGATGCCAAGCCGCGGCGATGCAGGCAAAGCGCAGCGATGTCGCGCTGGTCCGAGCTATGGTGTGTGGAGTCGGGTAGCAGCAACGTTTTACTAGGGGGTGGCATGGGCGAGGTTGGCTCGCCGAGTGGCCAGGGACCGCTGGGCTGGTGGGTCACTTCGCTGTCGAGAGGGCGACTACACCCGGCGGGTTCGCTGCGCTTTGTCAGGTGCGCAGTGATGGGTTTGCTCGGGTTGGCCGCCAGCGTGACAGATCCGCCCAGGGTGGGGCCTGCGCCGCGAACGCCGGTTCGTCGGATCGTGCTTCTTGCGATGATGGCGATGATTGCGAGCGGATTTGCGGCGGTCGCTCCAGCCGCGGCGGCGCCCCCGAAGGGGGGACGCGCCGCCGAAGCCGCGCCTCGTCAGGCGGCGAGGGTCATCTCGGCTGGCCAGGTGGGCTTCGCCGCGGGTAGCCACAGCGCGGTGTCGCCCGGTGGGGTTCTCGGGCGGGCGTCGGTGGCGGCGGGTACCGCGGCGGCGGATTGGTCCGAATCGTCAGGCCCGCAGTTCTCGCCAGGTGTCGCGCAAGCGGCCATGGCCTACGACCCTGCGATGGGCGAGATCATCGAGTTCGGCGGCGACTACATCGCTGGCAGCACGGTGCACATCAACCGGGGGACGTATGCCTTTAATGGGTCAACCTGGAGTGAGCTTTCGACCGCGACCAGTCCGCCCGCGCGGTATGCCGCATCAATGGTCTATGACGCCGCCATCGGCAAGGTAGTGCTGTTCGGTGGGACCAACTACACCTCCGATCTCTACGACACGTGGACCTTTGACGGTACCAACTGGGTGAGCTTGGCCCTGTCTCCGTCGGCGAGCCCGCCGGCGAGATACTCCGCCTCGATGGTCTACGACCCGGCCACAGACGACGTGGTGCTCTTCGGTGGCTACAGCAGTTCCGAGCTGGGTGACACGTGGATTTTCAACGGAACCGAGTGGACGCAACAGATATTGTCTCCCAATCCTGGCGACTGCGATTACGGGGCGATGGCCTATGACCCGTCGATCGGCGAGGTGGTGCTGTTTGGCTGTGGTTCCAGCGGTACGGCTACGTGGGTCTACAAAAGCAGCGGCTGGGCGCAGCTGTCGCCGGCGACCAACCCCGGCTTCGGCGAGCCCTCCATGGATTTTGATGAGGCCAGCAATCAACTGGTATTGGTGAGCTCCCCCTATAGCGGGCCGTCCATGAGTACGTGGGCCTTCAACGGCGACACGTGGGTCGAGCAATCCCCTACAGTGACTCCCACTTGGCGGGAATTCTATGCGATGGTCTATGACACAGCCATCCAACGCATGGTCCTGTTGGGCGGCTATAACAACTCGTCCTATCTCGGTGACACATGGCTGTACGGGGTGTCCGAATCGTTGACGCAGACGTCGAACACCGTTTATGAGGTGACCCAGGGGCAAGTCGACTATGACCTGGAGCTACAGGGTTCGAATCTCGAGGTCAGCGGGGCCTCAGGCCAGGTGACCTACACGACGACGTCGAGCATCTCGCCGGACGTGAGCGTGTCGTCGTCGGGGGCGATCAGCGCGTTGGCTACCGCGCCACCCGGGGATTACACAGCCTCGGGGACCGACGTGGACGCAGTAGGCAACACGGGAACCTGGTTAGTCGCGCTGCAGGTGGCGGCGGCGCCGGTGCTGATCGTTCCCGGCGGCAGTGTACTTCCGGGTTCGACGGTGGGGGGGTCGTATTCGCAGCAGTTCTCGGCGAGCCTGTCGCCCGGCCCGTATACCTGGTCGGTGACAGCAGGAACCCTGCCACCGGGCCTGTCGCTGTCGTCGGGGGGGCTGTTGTCGGGCGTCACGACAGCCGAGGGGAACTATTCATTCACCATCACGGCCATAGCCAGCGCCGGCTATGGAGCGTCGGTGACCACCAGTATTGCGGTGGCGCCGACTGGGCTGTCGGTGAGCCCGGCCAGTCTGCCGGGGGCGACGTCGGGTGAGCCGTACAGGACCGCGCTCAGCTTGAGCAGGGGGGTGGGCACGGCGACCTTCGAGCTGGTGTCGGGGAGCGCCCTGCCCGCCGGCCTCCAGTTGTCTTCGACCGGGGTCCTGTCGGGGACGCCGACCTCGTCGGGGTCGACCAGTTTCTCGGTCGTGGCCACCGACGGCGACGGGTTCTCGACCACCCAGGGCTACTCGATGATCGTGGAGGCCCCCGGCGCCTCGCCTGTCACTCTTTCTCCGGGAACCGTGCCCCAGCTGGACCTGGGCCAGCACCTGGATCAGGCCCTCAGCGCCAGCGGTGGCACCGCGCCCTACTCGTATGCGATCACCGCCGGCGCCCTGCCCGCCGGGTTCACGCTGGCGTTCGGCGCCATCTACGGGCAATCGAATGAGGCCGAGTCGGGCCAGTTCACCGTGGCCGCCACCGACGCCGACGGCCAGAGCGTCTCGGTGAGCTACCTGCTGGCGGTGGTCAGCGGCGGGGTCACCGTCTCGCCCACCTCCTTGCCCAGCCTGGTCAGCTCGCAGAACTACCAGCAGGCCATCACCGCCAGCGGGGGTGGGGGCAGCGGGCCGTACCAGTTCACCATCACCTCGGGGTCGCTGCCGGGGAGCATGGATCTGGCCACCGATGGCAGCGACGCCGTCTACCTCGAGGGCGGCCCCGACTACTTCCCCTTCGGCGACTACGAGCAGGTCGGCACGTTCACCTTCACCATTTCGGCTTATGACGAGTACTCCGGCAACATCGGCACCCAGACCTACACCCTCATCGTCGCTCCGGCCCCCGACATCACCGTCAACCACACCGCGGCCTGGTCGTGCACGGTGGGGGTGCCCTGCGCCACCCAGCTCAAAGCCTCGGGCGGCACCGCCCCCTACACCTTCGCCCTCCAGCCCGGCCAGCCCGGCCTGCCCGCCGGGTTCAGGCTCTCGCCCGGGGGTCTGGTCAAAGGGACGGCCACGCCGGCCGAGGTCAGCGACTACGTCTATGACGTCAACCTTTTGGTCACCGACGCCGACGGTTTCACCGGCTACCTCCAGGACAACTTCTACGTGGTGGTACCACACCACCTCAAGATCAGCCCATCCACCCTCCCCGACCCCATGGTGGGCCAGGCCTACGACCAGCTGCTCAGCGCCACGGGGGGCGGCATCCCCTACACCTACGCGGTGACCGCCGGCGCCCTGCCCGCCGGGCTCAACCTCGACACCTCCACCGGGGACATCTCCGGCACCCCCACCACACCGGGCCCGGTACCCAAGTTCACCATTACCGCCACCGACGCCAACGGCTACACCACCACCGCCACCTACAAGGTGGCCGTGCTCGGCGCCCCCACGTTCACCTCCCTCGCGACGGCGGTGGTTCAGGAAGGTCTGGCCAAGACCAAGATCACCGTGGCCACCACCGGTAGCTACCCGACCCCGCTCATGCTCATCTCCGGTGCCCTGCCCGCCGGGCTCACATTCACCGCCGGCAAGGACGGCACCGCCACCATCTCGGGCAAGACCACCGCCACACCCGGCTCGTACCCCGTGACGATCACCGCCGACAACCGGGCGACCGGCGAGGTCACCCAGACCCTGACCATTTGGGTCTACAGCGGCCATCTGCTACCCGCCTCCAAGGTCTTCTACGACGGCGAGCATTCCAAATACACCATCGCCACGCAGATCCCCGCCAACCTCATCACCATCACCGGCCAGCCGTCCTGGGTAACCATCACCGCCGGCACCCAGCCCGACCAGATCGTCGTCAGCGGCACCCCACCCGACGGGACCAGCGTCGGCACCTACCCCACCACCGTCACCGTCACCGGCCTCGCACCCCCCGCCAAACCCCCCAACTTCGCCATCATCGTCGGCACCTAAATCGCCACTCACTCGGGGACTTCGATACGACAGCGAGGCCGTCCGGACTCTCGTATGAGATTCGGAGAGCGCCTCAATATCTCCCAGAGCAACAAGATCCGACGATTGCCCACCAAGTGCCGCTCTTCTGGGCACTGGACTGCAGATCCTGATTGAGTGGCGACCACTGAAAGTGATGTCTCACCATCGAGTGCGGGCGCAAGACTTCGGCCCATACCCGGCGCGCCACAATGACGGCCACCTTCTCGACTGCCGTCGCCGACGGCACACCCACGACACTTTCGGCAGACGGAACATCGAGGGCGGGGTGACCCGCTCCGAATCAGACGGATCCGGCGCTCGTCACCGAACGGTCAAGAAACATTCCTGAACTTGCGCCCACTCAAGGGTGACTTCTCCTAATAAGGCACTTCGTGTAGTTCCACTCCCGTCCTTGTTCGCGAACCTACGCCCGGTACGGCACTCATTTGGGATACGGACGGGCGGCTCGCCGACCCTGTTACTGGGACACCGGGCTGAGCGTGGAACGCCGGTTCCGTGTGCCTTTATGAGACTCGTCGCATCGTCGTCAGTGAACGATCCGTGCGCCCTTGAGACCACGATCGGCACGCCGCGCTATTATGGGGATGCAGGTGATCGGGGGCGGGTGATCGATGCCGCCAACACGATCGGGTCTCGGCTGACGTCGGTCGCGCGACCGGCGCGGCACAGCGGGTTCACTGCGCGGGTGCGCGCGGCGGTGCATCGGGACGGCTGGACCTGCGAGTGACCGTTTGTGTTCGATAGCCAGGCTCGGACCGGGCTGCTGCTCGACCTGCCCGTTGAGAGATCCCCGGCGGGGATGGGCCCTGAGCCGAGGGGCTGAGACAGGTCCGGTCGAGATCGTCGGGTAGTGGGGCGTGGCAGACTGATCCCGGTGTCGGACCGCGCGGCGTGCCTAGATGACGCTCGTACGGCCTACGGTCGCAACGACTGGGCCGTGGCCCGTTCGCGGCTGATCGATGCCGACGCCCAGGAGCCGCTCGAAGCCGAAGACCTGGAGCGACTGGCCTGGTCGTGCCGATGGGTGAGCGACGAGGCGGGCTTCCTCAACGCACTGGAGCGAGCGGAGGTGGCCTTCAGCGCGGCCGGTGCTCGCGCGGCGGCAGCGCGCATGGCCTTGGAGCAGGCGCGCCAGCACGTGCAGATGCTTGACGAGTCGGTGGCGGCCACCTGCTTCCTCCGGGGTATGGAGCTCCTGGAGGGAGAGCCGGAGTCGTCCGAGCACGCGCTCGCGATGTGGATGCTGTCGTTCACCCAACTGGCATCGGGCGATGTCGAGAGAGCGAGGGCGTCGCTCCGCGAGGCACGAGCAATCGCCCGTCGGGTGGCCAGCCCCGGCATGGAGGCGATGGCGGTGCAAGGGCTGGCGCACATCGCGGTCACCGAGGGCGACCGCGATGAGGTGCTGCCGCTCGTCGACGAGGCGGCCGCGCTGGCCATGCGGCCGGGGGTGGAACCGATCCACGCCGGCTACGTGTACTGCGCGGTGATCTCGGTCTGTCGGGCCCTCTGCGACTGGGGACGCGCCACAGAGTGGACGAACATGTCGACTCGCTACTGCGAGCGCGAGTCGATCGCCGGCTACAGCGGGCTGTGTCGGTTCCACCAGGGGGAGATCGATCGCCTCCACGGTCAGCTGGCCCAGGCGGAGGAACGGGTGCTGCAGGCGTGCGACGAGCTGCGGGCGGTGAACCGCTTCAGCGCCGCGTGGGGCTATAGCGAGCTGGTCGACATCCGGGTCCGCCGTGGCGACCTGGCCGGCGCCGAAGAGGCGCTCGCGCAGGCCGTGGCGTTCGGCGACGACGGCCAGCCGGGGCGAGGCCGCTTGCTGCTGGCGCAGGGCGACGCGCCCGCGGCAGCGCGGAGCCTCGCCCGGGCCCTGGCCGACCGGGGCATGCTCGCTCGAGAGCGGCGGGTGTTCGTACTTCCGGTGCACGTGCGAGCGTGCCTGGCGGTCGGCGACGAGCCCGCGGCCAACGAGAGCGTCACCGAGCTCGAGGAGCTCGCGCGCCGGCTGGGGACGCCCGGGCCGGCGGCTGCAGCCGCAGTGGCACGCGGTGAGCTGGCGCTGCACCGGGGCGACACCGAGGACGCCATCGCCTCGCTCCGACAGGGCGTCCGCACTTGGTGCGAAGTCGACGCTCCGTACGAAGCTGCCGAGGCACGGGTGCGGCTCGCTCGGGCTCTGACCGCCGACGGCGACCAGGCCGGGGCCCGCCTCGAGATCAAGGCCGCGGCACGAGCCGTCGAGGAGATCGGCGCCGTCGTCGACCTCGACATCACTCCGCCAAGACCCGAGCCCGCGACGCGAGCTGTGCGGACCTTCCTATTCTCCGACATCGTGGGCTCTACCCGGCTCGCCGAGGCGATGGGTGACGACACCTGGGAGCAGCTGTTGCGCTGGCACGACCGCATCCTGCGGGCTGAGTTCGCCCGATGGCGCGGCGAGGAGGTGAAGCACGGTGGCGATGGGTTCTTCGTAGCTTTCGCTCAGCCCGACGACGGCATCGCCTGCGCAACCGCGATCCAGCGGGCACTCGCTCGCCACCGCACCGACCACGGCTTCGCTCCCACCGTCCGCATCGGGCTTCACGCCGGAGAGGCCACCGCCCGCGACGACGACTACTTCGGCTCGGCCGTCACCCGCGCCGCCCGCATCTCTGCCGCCGCCGGAGCCGGCGAGGTCCTGGTGAGCGCGGACCTGCTCGCTGGCTGCGAGCGGACGGTACCGCTCGCTGGTGAGCGCACCCTTGCGCTCAAGGGCATCGCCGAACCCCTGACGACCGTCCTCATCGCGTGGAGCGACGAGAGCGGGTCGTAACGTCTGCCCCGTGACGATGGGCGGGACCCGCCATCTCGCCCTCCGCGGCCATGCGGACTCGTCTTCCCGAAGCGATCGATGGCCAGCGCGGCAACCGTGAGCATGACTTGACACGTGTCCGACACTCAGAAGCCGTCTCTGCCCAGCGCCATTGTTCGGGCTGGGCTGACCATGGTGCCCGTTGTCGGGGTCCGCTCGCTGAGCTTTGGACCTACGCGCAGGATCTGGACCGGTGGAGGGTTCAGCAGATGGGCCAGGCTCTCCGTGACTGTGTCGGTGATGATGACCTACTCATCGAGCGTCTCAAAGACAACGAGCGTCTGTTGGACATGCTGGTCGAGGCTGGCGAAGCCGCCCGGGGCACGTCATGGGAAGCGAAGCGGATCGCCATGGGGCGAGTACTGGCGCATGCCATCAGCGACGATGCGGACATCGACTACGACGCTGCTCTACTCTCGGCCCTGGCAGCGTTGGAAGCTGTCCACCTCCGGTATATCGCCCAGATCGCCGATGCCAACGATAAGCCGATGCCGCCCCAAGCAGGTCATCTCGTTCTGGAGCCGTACCGGTCTCACCTGATCGCTCAAGGTGTCTTGGAGCTAGGTACCACCTACGACGGGGACGATGCGATTGTTGGGATCTCCGAGTTCGGGCTTCGTCTCATGGCCTGGATCAGGGACGCCGAACAGAACCCGCCTCAGCCCCCTGAAGTCGAGGATCCTGAGGGAGCACCTTGACGCCAAGTTTGGCGAACTCATCACGCTCGATGGGATGCCTCATGCCTCAAGTGCGAACTTGCGAGCACTGCAACCGACCCCTGCATTTCGCGCTCACGGTGGCCGAATGGAACGTGCTTGAGAGTACGACGCATTTGACCCGGCGGTCGCTGATAACTGCCTCGAAGCCGGCGGTCTGGGACGAGGCAACCACGGGATTTAGGGGCACTTCGGAAATGAGCGGGGTACGGCGATCGCGATTGTGAGCATCCGGCACAACTTGGCGGTTATGGGATACCGGACGGGCATTCAATCGAGACACCTTTCGTAGCGCTCAGATATGGACTCCCCGGCCCAGCGCGATCAACTCCCGAGTACCTGCAACGCTCACATTGATACCTGATCGCCCATAAGGATCAGATTCTCGACTTCGTTTAGCTTGGCGGAACTCAATGTCCCCACCTTTTCAATCAGATCCTCTTGCGACGAGGTGAGAACCCACGTGCAGTTGATCTGTCCCGGTCTGGGCAGTGCTACTCGGACGACATGGCCATTGAGTCCGAGCTCAGCTTCCACGGCCACACCCGAGATGTCTTCGTTGGCTGGCTCGACAGCGACCACACACCGAAGATCGTCATTGTCGAGTCTGGAGAGCACGACCACTGGGCGAAGGTGGTCGAACGCTGCCATCCAGACATCACCCCGATTCACAATCTCGTCGGTCCTGGGAGTCGGGTTCACTGCGCCCATGTTAGTGGTACTTCCGAATCGAGCCGGGGCGAGCGGGGTGTAGCCGGACGGGAGGGATCCGCGAGCGTGTAACGGGGGGTCCACCAGTCTGAGGTTTCTCGACGACCGCAGACGGAGGACCCCCGTGGAGACAGACCCTACGCGCCTGTGCGAGCTGCTTGTCGGCTTACCTGAGGTGACCGCGCTCGGCCTCGACGACGAGGTGGGCGCCCCGTTGTCCATCCATGTCGAAACTCGTGCTCGACGTCCGGGATGCTCGGAGTGCGGCGTGCTCGCCCGGGTGAAGGACCGTCCGGTGGTCACCCTTGTCGATCTTGCCGCGTTCGGCCGTCCCACCCGCCTCGTGTGGAACAAGTTCCGGTGGCACTGCCCGGAGCTGACCTGTACGGGCGGCAGCTGGACCGAGGACGAGCCGAGCATCGCAGCCAAGCGACTGATGCTGTCGGATCGGGCCGGACGGTGGGTCACCGAACAGGTCGGCCGTCACGCCAGGACCGTGAACGAGATCGGTGTCGAGCTCGGTTGTGACTGGCCCACCATCAACGACACCGTCGTCGCCTACGGCACCGCCCTGGTGGAACACAAAGACCGGTTCGGAACGGTGGAGGCCCTCGGTCTCGACGAGATCCGTTCGTTCGGTTCGGCTCGCTCCGGCCGAAGGTCAAACTGTCTCATAACGTGCGCGACCCAGCCCGGTGAGGAGATCCCCGAGGTGCTCGGTAGGTGACGGTTATACGGGTGATCCCGGGTATGGCCGTCCGGTCACCCGATTACACGGTCAAGAGCGGCCTCGACCACTCGGTGTCACCCGGTGCCTGCGCCGTCCAAGTGCCGTGTGGCGTGGTGCGCAGCACTCCGGCAAGCACCCCAACGCCACCCGGGGTCTGGGCAGTTCGTTACCCGCTATAGATCGGGGGTTGGCGGCTCCGGCGCTGTCGGGGGTGACTGAGAGGCGGTGACGGTCCGCCCGGAAGTGGTTGCCGCGATGGCCGCCAGAGCGAATACGCCACGCTCGGCGCCTTCGATGGACGCCCACAGTCGGCGAGAGTTGTCCAGTGCCGCGAGCATCGGCGCCAGGTAGTGCCGGTCCCGGGCGGTCATCTGCTGGCCGATTCGGTCGGATCCCCGGGCCATCGCCGCCAGCGTGGCGAAGTCCGTGAGGTGACGTTCCTTGGCCGGGTCGCCTGGGACGGAGAACGCGGCAGCCTTGGCGACCAGTGCGCCGAGCATGTTCGGGCGCCGAATGGTGCCGACCGCCTCGTCAACTTGAACGGTCACCGGCTCGGCTCGTTTGATCGCTTGTTGCGCTCCGGGCGTGGCCAAGGTGGTTCCGCCGGTGATGCCCGTCCTCGTATCGGCAGCGCGTCCAAGGCCTTGGGGGATCAGCAAGTCGATCGACGCTCGGTCCCGCACCCACCGGTGCTGATGGCCCTCCGGGCTGACGCCAGCGGAGCTGAAGCCAACGGCGGCCAGTGCCCTGGTGAAGTCGCGTAGCACGTTGGGCTGCGCTCGAACGTCCAGGACGACGTCGCCGTCGTTGGTGGGCCGGGAGGGTGATAACCCGCGTTCCTGGCAGTGGAGCTGGACCATTTGACCGCCCACCAGGCACCACCCATTGGGGAAGTCGGCGGCGACGTCGAGCAAGCCGAGCCAGCTCTGCCGTTGGCGTTCGGTCAGTCCGGTGAGCACCACCATCATTGCCCGGCAATCCCCAGTAGCTCTGCGACCCGGGCATCCTCACGGGCTCGGTCGTGGTCGGCGAGGTCGGCGATCACCAATCCGAGCGGGGCCGGCCGCGGTAGCAGGCGGTCGACCACGTGCAGCCACACGTTGGCGGGATTGACCGCCGCCATCAGGTGATCCGCCATGACCTGCTCAACGTCGCCAGGTCGCACGTAAGCCTCCGCCTCTCGCCCGGCCGACATCTCCGACCGGGCATCACTGATCCCTGAGGGGACAAGCCTGGGGTCCTCTAACAGGCCGTCCACCTCCGACGGGGAGACCGCTCGGCGGAGCAGCTGTGCCCGGCTTCGGAGCCAGGAACGCAGCAAGACCGCAGGCCAAGGCGACGCGAGCAACGTCCGGTATTTCGTCTCCAACCGGGCAAGCTCGCGATCCGAGATATCCCGAACGGGTTCATTGGAGAGCAGGGCGATGAACGCCCACGCGATCCGAGGAGACATCGGGCGAGCCACCGGCCGCGACCTCGGGATACCGGCCTCCTCGACGAGCAGACGTCCCGCCACCCGGCGCGCCGGAAGGGAACCGGCGTCGATGAGCTGGCGAACCCGCCGCTCGGTCACCCCAAGTTGGGCGGCAACCTCCTTGACGCCGATCTCCATGACACAACTCTACCGTAGCCGGAAGACTTGTGGTTGGCCCCACTGTTCGGAGAATGCGAGGCGAGTCAACGGCTCCCCGCGGGGGCCGAGGTTGGTCTGGGGTGCCTAAGTGGGTGCCTAACGCAGAGGGATTCGGTGGCACCAGCCGGCACCTACCAACACGTCGCAGGGCCCTGACCTGCACTTATTCGCACGAAGAGGGACGAGGCGTGACGGGCTGGTATGTACGAAAGTGCATGGCATGCAAGAGGTTCGTGGGTTCGATTCCCATCGCCTCCACCAAACCAAAAAGCCCTGGTCAGAAGGTATTTCTGGCTGGGGCTTCGTTATGTGTCTCCCCGACGTAGCCAGTTTTAGCATAGCCTTTCGAGCGGTTGGCTAGCCGGCCTGCGCTGGCCGTTCGTCGATATCGACGGCGACGAGCCTGTGATCGAGGTGGCCGAGCGGGCGCAGGAGGTCAGCCAGAAGTACGTGGGCCAGGCCAGCCCCAAGACGAAGCGGTCCCGGCGGCGGATCGGCTTGCACCCGCTTCTGGTGGCGGCCCTGCAACGTCACCGCCAGGACATGCAGATGCTGGGGCTCTACGACCCGGAGAGCTTCGTGTTCTGCACCCGCAACGGCACGCCGTTCCTGTTGCGAAACATGCGTCGCGACTTCGGGCGCTTGTGCGAGCGGGCCGGTCTGGGCGCCGACTGGACGACATACGAGCTTCGTCACTCGTTCGTGTCGCTGGTGGCCGATCAGCTCGATGACCTGGTGAAGGTCGCCGACCTCGCGGGACACCGGGATCCGCGCACGACGCAGGGGTACCGGCACCCGGTCCGCTCGTCGCTTCCCCACGCGATCGAGGCTTGGGAGGCGCTGCTCGCCAAGCACGCCACCGCCTCGTAGGTACGGCAGATCGTGACCGTACCGCCGGCGCCCCGGGGCAGGAAGAAGCGGCTCATCCGTCTCGAAGAACCTCCAGACGAGCTGATGCTCGTCATCCGCGCCACTCCCGAGAGCCGATCCGCCGCCGTGGAGGAAATGGTTGACCGCGCTCTACTCTCCGCCGGGGTGTACGTGGTCGAGCGGCAGGAACGACGGGAGTTGCTATACGGCGTATCGGTCTTCGCTCATCGCCGGGACGAGGGCGCGGCCGGAATCCTGGAGCGCCTCCGCGCTGCACCGATGTTCGTCGAGGCGCCTGTCGGAGTGATCGCCGCGGCTGGGCTTGAAGTGATCCCGACCGGCAGAGCCTCGATCACTTCGACGTGCAGCTGATAGCAGGCGTGACCGAAGCTGACCCGCCGCCGTTGGAGGGCGAAGTCCGCAACGCGGCCAGGCGCCTGCTCGACGCCGCCGGGGAGATGCGCCCAAACCCGTTCTACACTGGTGACACCGGCGACTGGTCGGAGGAGAACTGATGAGGGCACCCTGGGAAAAGCCGTGGCACGTCGAGGAGGTCGACCCTGTCGTCCTCGAACGGCTGGCTCAGGCACACGTTCCTCACCCGAAGGCGCTCGCCATGGGAGTCGACATCATCAGTGACCCCCACGCGGAAAACGACGAGGGGTACAACTGGACCGTCCTCAGCCGCGCCCGGAACGTAACCGACGTGGTCCCGGGTTCGACCGTTGTTATGGGGAGCTCGATCGGCAACTACCTCGCCAAGGTCGTGGCATGGGACTTCGAGGTCAGTGAGGAGGACCCGATCGTGGTCCTGGACCTGCTACCCGTTACTCCGAAATCCTTCGCCGAGGCGCTTGCTCGCGCCGGGTCGTCGGCAGCCTGACGGACCGACTCCGCCCCGCTCAGGCTCCGCTCTTTCGGTTCCGGCTCTTGGCCCCACTGCGATGTTCGGGGCGGTACATGTAGTCGGGGTCGTCGAGGCGTTCGGCCACCAGGCCGCGGACTCCGACTTGGCGGAGGTGGTCGAAGAAGGCGCCGATCTCTTCGGCGGCCCGATCGACTCCTTCGGTGTAGTCGTCGAGGAGGGCCAGTAGCAGCTCCTTCCGTCGCTCGCGATAGCTGGCCTTCCGGGTCGGACCGGGCCGGCCGCTGATGTCCTCGACTGTGCGCTCGACCTGGTCGGGATCGTCGATGCCGAGCTGGCGGAGTCGGTCGTAGACCGGCTCGAGCTGGTCTTCTCGCCCGAAGACGATCCCGTATAGCTCGCTGACGATATTGGTGGTGTGCTGGATGGTGCGATGGTCGCCGGGAGGGGGGCAGGAAGAACCAGATGAGCGGCAGGTCGAACGCCAAGGCGAAGGCGAGGATCTCCTGGGCGTCGAATTCTCGGCGCCGGTCTCCGTCGTAGGCCCGTTCGATAGCCGAGATGCTCGCTTGTGGCAGTCGTTGCCCGAGAAGCGGTTCGAGGGCCTGCGCGGTCTCCTCTTGAGTCATTCCACGTAGTTCTCGGGCCCGGGTGGACGACCGATCGCGAGTATCAGTCCGGGGATCGGGTGCTGCTTCATGCCCGCTGCGGCCGGGCCGGTAGGGGGCTGGTCAACGGCACCACCGCCACTGTCACGCGGGTTGAACCGGCAGGGCTGACCGTTCGCCTCGACCGCTGTGGTGACGTGGCGATGCTGCCTGCCGCGTTCGTGACCGGCGCCCGCGAGGACGGCTCACCCAACCTGTCCCACTCGTGGGCCCGCACCGTCGACGGCGCTCAGGGCGGCACCTGGGAGGCCTGCCACCTGCTGGGCAGCTCGGCGTTGGACGCCTACCGCGGCTACACCGGCCAGTCCCGCTCCCGCCAGCCCACCCACACCTGGAACACCACCCGGGTGGCGGTGGTCGACCACGGCGGGATCGTCGCCGATCAGCGGGACGGGGCCGAGCAGGTAGCCGACGCCCTGGCTCGCCAACCGGATCCTTCTATGGCGGCCCGCAGCGACCCGTGGGTCCTCGACCGCCAGCTTCGCCAGCTGATCGCCGAGCACGAACGGGTCCTCTCCAGATGGCCCCCCGACCGTCAGAATGCCCTGGCTGGCGCCATCGACGAGTTGCACTCGGCGCGCAGCTGGTTGGCGAACATGACGCCGTCGCGGCTTGCAGCGCACGCGAGCTCGAGGAACTGGGGCCCTTCGCCGGGTTGAGCCGTCGAGGCCGGGACCAGCGCCGCGTCCTGCCGGAACGGCTGGAGTCCGATACCCGGCGGGCGGTGGCCGCTCGTGACCGCTTCGACGAGGTCGCCGGCCGGGTCCAACGGCTGCGGGACGAGCAGGAGGAATACGGGCGGTTCGAGACAACCGAATGGGCCGAACTCGCCCAGCAAGCCAGCGTCGTCCTCGACCAGGTGCATCAAGCCGAACGGCACCGCGCCGCCAGACAGCGCACGCCAAGCCAATGGCAACAACCGCGGCCATGGATCGACCGTGCGGCCGAACGAGAACCGCCAGGCATCAGTCTGTAGGGCCTCGAGGGCGGACGCCGTAGTCCTTCCCGGGCTGCCGGCGACGAGACTGGAGCGCCAATCCCGTTCGCCCTGAGCAGGCATCGCCATGCACAGGTGCCAATCACCCCAGCGCTGCCCGGCGAAAATTCCGCGCTCGCGTTATGCAGCCACCCGCCCCGCGCGAGCAGCCTCGTCGCCGCGCCCCGAGCTGACGTCGATCTGGCGCGGATTTCTGCCGCACCGGGTATCGGCGGGCCGCTTCCAGATCAGATATTCGGCTCTAACCAAATGGTGCGAGTTCGCGCGAAGGCGCTCGCGTTCCTAGCGGTCGAAGGTAGCCGTCACACCTGACGGCAAACGGTCTCCGTGGCGTTCAGTTGCAACAACAGCTCGCGAAGTTGGCTATACGGGACCTGGCCGAGTTCTTCTTCTAACTCGTGCTCGATCGCCGTGACTGACTGTCGGATGGTCCGGCGCAGCGCCTCACCGCGTTCGGTTAGCTGGACCCGCTTCGAACGAAGGTCATCTGGGTCGTCCTCGCGGAGGAGGTAGCCCATCTGCTCGAGCTGACCCAGCAGATAGTTCATAGCCTGGCGTGTCACACCGGCCTCGGCCGCTAGGTCGGAAGGCCGGCGTCCGCCGGGTCCGGGGTAGCGCAACACGGCCAGGTGGGCGGGCACGAAGTCGTTGAACCCGGCCGCGTTCGCCTCGGCCACGATCCGGTGGTGAACCGATTCATAGGGCATCCGCAGCAGGGCGCCTATCAGCGGAGGGCGGGCAGGAGAAGAAGTTTGAATAAAGACACTTTACAATCAAGGAGCGCAGGATATACAGTGGTCAAGTCGCTTTACTGCTTCTCTGAGAGGAGACCACGTGTCCGCAGCCACCAAGACATTGATCCGCACGCCGGGCGTCGATGTGCAGTTCCTCATCGACGCCGAGGACTCCGGCTGCAGCACCACCGCGTTCATCGCTCGCATCGCGCCAGGGGCCCAGACCCCGCCGGCGCATCTCCACGAGACCTGGGACGAGACCGTCTACTGCACCGAGGGCATCGTGACTTACACCATCGAAGGGACCAAGTACGAAATCTCCCAGGGCCAAGCCCTCTGCGTGAAGCGTGGGAAGCCTCACAAGTTCGACAACCTCTCCAACGACGACGCTTGGATGCTCGTGGTCTCAACCCCCGGCCTCTTTGAGGAGGATTACTTCCTCAGCATCGCTGAGATACTCAACGCCGCCACCAGCGGCCCGCCCGACTTCGCTGCCCTCTTGGCGGTCCAAACTCGACACGGAGTTACGCCCGTCAAGGGCTGAGGCCAACTCGGACGATGGCCGACCACAATCGCCGGATCACGGACGCACAGAGCGCCACTTCGAGCAGGTTTGCCGGAGAACGCTGAATCGGCATCGATCTGGGCGCCGTCTCAGGCTGGTTCCCAATCCCCGTCAGCAATCTTGGTCGCAAGGCCTCGTGCCGCAAGCTGCGCGTCCCCTCGGTCCCTGAACTCCGCGACAGTCGTGCCCCCGGGCGAAGGCTTCCATCCCCGTCAGTGACACCCGAGACTGGTCAAGATCGATCGCATCGACGCGCCATCCCCTCTTGCGCCTAATCGCCCAGACGTGGAGCGGAATGCCAAAAAGCGCCCAGACCGCTCCCCCGAAACTCGGACCGGACGGAAGGCCGTTCGCACGGACGGCCACCAAAAGGCGCTTGCCACCAGGACTGCGTACCAACTCCACCTTCGGCCAGAACGGCAGAATCGTGACTCCCTCGAAGCTCCGGTCCTATTCGGGAGGTACGCCGTCAAGACGAAGCCATCGCCTCGGCGACTCGGTCACTGGGCCGATGCCCGAACAATCTCCACACATATAGTGTCGCACCCGAACGGTCCATCCCGAGCGGTTCAAGGGACCTTCCGAGCGAAGACGCCAGCGGGCCGATTCGGCGATCGAGCGTGCCTTTCCTTCCTCTCCTGCGCTCTTGGAACCAGGACATAATGCCCGGGCGCCCAGAGGGATCCGAGAAAGTATTGTACAAAAGACGGTCATCTTTTGTACAATACCGGTATGACCTCAATGAGCGTGAGTGAGGCGCGGGAGAAGCTCGCCGAGATAATCGATGTGGCCCAGTCTGAGGCGGTTTTCCTCGAACGTTACGGACAACCCGCAGCCGTTTTGCTCAGCCCGGAGCGATACGAAGAGCTCCTCGAAGCCTTCGAAGACGCCGAAGACGTGGCCGCGTTCGATGCTGCCATCGCTGAAGAGGGCAAGAACGTCCCGTGGGAGTTGGTGCGCGCCGACCTCGGCTGGACGTGAGCCGTTACCGGGTCGAGGTTCGCCCGGCGGCGGTTAGGGCTCTGCGCAATATCGATCGGAATGCCCGACCCAGAATCGAGGGCGCCATAGCGCTGTTGGCAGAGGATCCCCGGCCGCCGGCATCAAGGCCACTTCGAGGTCGGGACGGCTACCGGGTCCGCGTCGGTGACTACCGGATCATCTACACGATTCAAGACGATGTATTGCTCATAGTCGTCGTCACCCTGGGCCACCGACGCGAGATCTACCGGTAACGCAGAACATCGCGCTGGACGACCGATCCTCCTGGACTTGACACGCTCCGAATCGGCGGTATGAGTGACGAGGGGGTACCAGCGTCTGGTGGCCGGAGACGCACAGATTGGCGGCGCAGACGCACAGTGCGGACCACGGGGAACCTTCCTACGGTGGTTGTCTCATCCATCCGGTGGCCTCGTCTCCCGAGTCCCATCGATTCGGGAGGTATGCCGACCACCATTCCATCGACTGCTGTCGTCGTCTACGACCCTGATCTGG
This sequence comes from Acidimicrobiaceae bacterium, assembly GCA_003156595.1. GTDB lineage: Bacteria > Actinomycetota > Acidimicrobiia > Acidimicrobiales > Palsa-688 > PALSA-693. The sequence continues at coordinate 3,336 of PMHH01000110.1, read as the reverse complement.
TCGATTCTGAACATGTGGCGCTGGCCGGGTTCCCGGCGGCTATCGGGGCCTCACCCAAGACGCCTACGCCTGGGATCTTCGGCAGTTCGTGGCCTTCTGCGATCAGCGCCACCTGGGGCTATTCGAGGTCCGCCGAAGCGATATAGACAAGGGTTGATACCGGTGGCCGAGCTGACCGTGAACCGCCGCCAGGCGAACCCGGTCGAACGCGAAGCGCTCACCGAGTTCCGCCAGGGACACATCGACACCAGCCAGGAGCTGCGCGACCAGGCCGGCTGGGAACACCACCACGCCGACCGGAACGAGGCCCTGGATGCGATGGCCGCCGCCGTCCTCGCCGACATCGACATCTATGGCCCCGAGGCGGTGGCGGCGTTGGCGGTCACCCACACCGACTGTGAAGCCATCGCGGACCGCATCCGCGCCGACCTGGTCTCACAAGGAGTCATCGCCGGCCTAGTGCTGGAAGGGCCGGGCTGGGCCAGTGTTCGCAGCTATCAGACCGGGGACCGGATCGTGTTGCACGCCCACGCGGAACTTCAAGACGGTCGCCACCTCACTAACGGGACCGTGGCCACCATCACCGAAGTCACCCCGACCGGGCTCACGGTACGGGACAGCGCAGGGGCGGCGGCGGTGCTCCCAGCCCGGTTCGTAGCCGAACGAGGCGCCGACGGCCGGCCCAGGGTGTCGCACGCGTGGGGTCGCACCATCGACGGGATACAGGGCGGCACCTGGGCCCAGGTCCACCTGCTGGCCACCCCGGCGTTGGATCGCTCCCGGGGCTATGTCGGCCAGTCCCGCTCGATCGCCCCCACCCACACCTGGAACACCACTTCACCGCGTGCCGATGACGGCGATCACGGCGGGCGGGTCGGCGGCGAGGGGTATTCGACGCCGGCAGAGGTGATCGCGGCCGCGTTGGCCCGGGCCCAGCCCAAGACCTTCGCCGCGGTCGACGACCCCTACCGCATCGACGCGGACCTCCGCGCCGAGCGCAGGGCGCACCGGGACCACCTCGCCCACCGTCCCCCCGACGTCAGCGACCACATCGACGCCGCCGACAAGGTCATCGCCGGCCGCCAGCAGACTCTCGCCGACCTCGAGGACCAGGTGCGCTACTGGCAGGACCAGCAGGACGCCAACGCCGGGCTACGCGGTATCACCCCCGGCCGACGTGAGAAACATCACACCGCCGCCCGATACATCGAGAACCTCGGCCCCAGCCTGCAGCAAGCACATCACCACCTCACAGCCGCCATCACAAAGCGAGACGCCCTGGTCGCCCAGCAGGCCGACCGTGAAGTCTTCGACCGCGACAACCACTGGCGCGTCGAGCGCCTCGATCAGCTGCAAAACCAGCTAGACCGGCACTGGACCGACGCCGTCATCCAAGCCGCCCGAGACGGTCACCCCACCGCCTATGGCACCCAGCTCCTCTACGTGGCTCGACGCGACCTGGCCAAGGAGATCAACGACGGCCAAGCCGTTGCAGACTCCGGGCCACCCGTCGATGTCGACGCCATCCGAGATCTGCAGATGCTCGACCGGGCCATCCCGGAAGCTGCGCAACACCAAAACGTAGTACGCGTCGCCGCCCAGGCCCGCCCGGCACCCGGACGGAGCGCCCATGCGTCCCACCAGCACGTCGCCAAGACGGGCGCATCCCGTGGTCCGACCGTCGGCACCTGAGCGAAACCGTCCCGACCTCGAATGGTTTGCCGGTGTTGTCCAGATCTCGCGGCGGCCACACTCTTTGACCGTCGGCGACAACTCCGGCGACCACCGAAGTGGGGCAGGACCGAACACCGAAAAGCCAAAGGCGGCACGTAGGTCCCCCTGGCGGGGGACCTCAACCATTGTCGGGCGCCGCGACATGCTTACCGCGCTGGTGTCAGGGCCAAGCCCACGGGCGGCCTGCGGCCGGCCTTGACACCACCTTGTCGCCGGTCACGCCCGCCTTCAACGTCGTCTCGTGATCGGACGGCGCGGTGCTTTACATGATCGGGGTGACCACCGCGATCCCGGCCGCCTGGGCGCCGTCGATCATCCTGGTGTCATAGGTAACCAGTCCATCCAGGTCGTCGCCCAGCTCCAGCGCGGCGGCCAGGTGCAAAGCATCGAGAGTCCGGAGCTGCGGTGGCTCCAAACTGCCCGCCAGAAGGAACGTCGACGGTGCTGGCGTAACCAGCGACACGACGTCGAGGGTCTGGTTCACCACCGCGGTATCGACACCGAGGCGCCGGGCGGCGCGCATTGCTTCGCTGCGCAACAGCTGGGATGACCAGCACGGCCCCGACGACGTCATCCACCCCCTCATGGCTGTCGATTCCGGCTCGGAGACGACCAGCTTCAAGAACGCCGACGTGTCCAGATAAAACACCATCTACCGTTGTCAGCGTTCGGCGCGCAACTCGTCGAGGACATCGGAACTGTCCCTCGCTGAGACAGTCGGCTCCGCCAGGTCGGCGACCGTGCGGGAGGCCGGCTGGACCCGGCCCGAGGCCAGCAGCGCCCCCGCCCCGGTGGCGGACGACGGTGGGGCCAGAACAGCCACCAGGCGGCCCCGGTCGGTCACGCCCAAAGTCTCACCGCGCTCGACTCGGCGCAGCGCCGCCGAGGCGTGCTGCTGTAACTCCCGAACACCGATCAACTCCATGTGCGTCAAACGTAGCACAAAGAGACTGTGATCGTCACCGACCAGAACATCAACAACCATCCATACCAGCAGCCACCAAACCAGGATCACAAGAGTCGAGAATCGGAATCACAAGAGCAGAGAATCACAGGAGTCAGAGAGTCACANNTCACAGGAAGCAGACAGTTGCCATCCCCGTCGGGATGGGCACTAGAGAGCAGCCCAGGCGGAGCGAACCGTCTGAAGAGGTCCTCACAGCGTGCCCGGCCTTAGTCTTGGCGTCCTGGCGCTCTCCCGGCCGCCGCGCCAGATCTGGCCGCACCATTGCCTGCCTGCTGACGCGCGGCGTTAACCTCGAAGGGCTGCGAGGAGCCGGTCCCGTAGGTCGGTGGAAAGGAATCCGAGGCGTTCGATCACGAACTCCCCTGCGGCCCGGCTTCGCATGGCAGCCTTAGTGGCCGTCCGGTAGTCGCTGGTCGCTGCCAACTCCTGTGCCCACGCTTCGAGATCAGCCCGGGCCGCGGCAACCCGCTCGTCTTTCACGACCTTCACAGCATCGTCGAGGCGGCGCTGCACCTCGAACACGGCGTCGCGGCGAGCCATCGCCTCGGGATCATCCCAGGCCATGCTGTTGCCGGCAACTTTGGATGACAACGGTTTGGCAGGTTTGAGCGAGGACCGTTCGGCGTTGCTGGGTG
>PMHH01000036.1 GCA_003156595.1 Acidimicrobiaceae bacterium | reverse complement strand
GTCGAGGAAGGTCGGGACTCCGCAGGGCAGGGTGCTGGCTAACGGCCAGTCGAGGCGACTCGAAGGAAAGTGCAACAGAAAAGAAACCGCCGATGGACGGACACGGCCAGCAATGGCACGGTCGTCACAGGTAAGGGTGCAACGGTGCGGTAAGAGCGCACCAGCGTCCGGGGTGACCCGGGCGGCTCGGTAAACCCCACCCGGAGCAAGGTCAAGCGTGGGACGGTCGGCTCGGCCAATGTCCCCAGGTAGACCGCTTAGATGGATGGCCACCCATCCGGTCCGGCAACGGCCCGGATGACAGAATCCCGCCTACAGACCGACTCACCGTCGTATAGCCCCTGACCAGGAAGTTTGGAAGTAGCCCGGCTTGGCGGACACCTATCGTGAGGGGACGCGGAGTTCCCTCGGAAGGAGTCCGTGGGGCTCACAACGAGTATGGAGCTCACTGCCAACCGAAGGCCCTTTCTCTACTTCCCATTGCGCCACCACTGCGAACAGACCTTCCACGTGCGCCACAGACTTCACCTGTATCAAGCGGGTCGATGCATGGACTTCGCCTCAGACGGAGCTGACGAGATTGCCTCCGCCATCGCCGAGGAGATCGGTCGGAGCGTGGATTACCGGCCGGTGGAGACAGACGGCGCTGCGTGCCGCGCAGCTCATCGCAGGGCTTCTCTAAGTTTCAAGACGCGTTGAAACTCAAAGCCAAGTCGATCGCGTCCGGCACAGCTATCTCCTGTCCGCGCGACCACAGGCGTTCGTAGTCTGCGGGCCCGAGAGCTTCGGAAGCCGCATTCTTGGCGTGCTCGAAATGTGGTGCCTCATCTGGCGGCCAGGCAGTCCCCTGTTCGCCCATGAGGCGATCCGCCACCGACAGGAGAATAATGGCCCGCTCGTGCTCGCTCATTTGCGCAGCCACGCCCTGGAGATGAAAGGCGTTGGACCGGCCTCTCACCTCGTCGAGACTGCCAACCTCGTCGAGCGCCTGTTGGCTCAAGGCACGTGCTCGGTCGATGTCCGTCCTCAGCTCGATGCGGGCGATGCCGGTGAGCGCCAGCGCGACCTGTGTCGCATCGGCCAGGGCTCGGGCTGGCTCCAGGCTCTGCTCGTGCAGCTGCCCTGCGACCTCATCGTCGCCCTGCCAGAACGCGAGCATTCCCGCCTGGAACAACGCTTCGGCGCGCAGAGCGTCCTCCGTGCGACGAAACGACAGCGCCCGGTCGAGAAGCTTCCGGCCCTCGCCGATGCGGCTCGTGGCCTGCCAGAACTCGACCGTCGCCAGCGTCAGCTGCAGGCTCTCGTCGAGTCGCTCGTGTTCGAAGAACCACGAGAGCGCGGTTCCGAGCTCTCCATAGTGTTCCTCTAGGCGGGCGTAGGCGGCTCGTGCCCCGTAGCCCGAGAATTCTCGTTGGGCCTCCATGGCCAATCGGAGGAGATCCTCGGCGTCGGAGTCGTTCATGACAGAGCCTCGCCCACTGTTCTTGCTGCGGCGACGATGGCTTGCGCGCTGTTCTCGATGTCCTCCTCGGAGGTCGCCCATCCAGAGACGCTGATGCGCATGGCAGGGCGACCCTTCCAAAGGGTCGGTCCACACCAGCACGTCCCCTCGCGTTGGACAGCGTCGACGAGGGCCACCGTCTGCTCATCAGATGCTGCTCGGACGAGCACCTGGTTGAGGACGATCTCGTTGAGCACTTCGAGCCCGGCACTTCGCAGTTTCGCCGCCATCTGCTCGGCGCGGGAACAGGATCGAGTCACGAGTTCGGCCACCCCTCCCCGGCCGAGGGTCCGCAGGACGGCCCAGACCTCGATCTGTCGAGCGCGCTGGGAGGCTTGCGGAGTGTGGTGCATGACTTCGAAGCTCGCGTCGGGAGCCAGGTACCCGGCCGCTGCACCGAAGCTCCGACGGAGATCCTCGCTTCGGCGCACGAGGCAGATTCCGCAGTCATAGGGAACGTTCAACCACTTGTGAGCATCGACCGACCAGGAGTCGGCGTCGGCAAGCCCGGCGGTCAGATGAGCCCGGGACGGATCAGCTAGCGCCCACAACCCGAAGGCACCATCGACATGAACCCACGCCTGGCGCTCTCGTGCCCATTGAACGATGTCGGGAAATGGATCGAACGCCCCGGTATTGACCTCACCGGCCTGCGCGCAGATCACAGTCGGTCCTCCAAGCGCGTCCGGCAGACGATCAGCTCGCATCCGCCCCTGCTCATCGGTAGCGACTCGAACCACGCGCTCACGCCCCAAGCCCAGGACCCCAAGAGCCCGGACCAAGGTGGCGTGGGCGTTGGCCCCGACGACCACGCTCAGCTCGGGCGCGCCGAAGAGCCCATTGGCCTGTACGTCCCAACCGACACGGGCGAGCTGCTGGTCCCTGGCCGCGGCAAGAGCGGCGGTGTTGGCCATGGCCGTTCCGGTGACGAACACCGCCCCTGTTCCGACCGGTAAGCCGAGCAGGTCGACGAGCCAACCGGTCACCACCCCATGGAGGCGGGTCGCGACCGGTGACATGACCGGCAGTGCGGCGTTCTGGTCCCACGCGGTCGCAAGCCAGTTGGCCGCCACTGCGATCGGGAAGGAGCCGCCGACGACGAACCCGAAGTAACGTCCGCCCGTGCTCGCCACGGTGGCGGGCGACCCAGCCTCGTCGAGCAAGGCGAGCGTGGCTGTCGGGTCCTGCGGGGATTTCGGAAGCGGTTCGTCAAAGGCAGCGAGCGCGGCCAACGCCGCGTCATCGGGGGCCACGGGTCGGTCGTCGAGAGTTGCCACGTAGCGCGTAGCGCGCTCGGCAGCATCGGCTAGGAGGCTCTTGACATCGGCGCCAAAGGGCATGACGGGACGCTATCTCTCTTCGCTCAGAACAGCCGACCCGAAACGCTCGCTGCGATGAACCTGCCACCGTGGTCCGACCGCTAGAACACGCCCGCTACCGGCCACCCTCCGGTCCACCTCGGGAGTTCACCAGCCTGCTGGTTTCGGCCCGGGGATCGCCAGATCTGGATGATCTGGGCGCGCTTCAGGCCTTGGCTTGGTGTTGCCTGGGAAGCGCGTATTAGGCGCTCGGCTCGCCCTACCGGATCGCCCTCCCTGGCTTGGACGGCCCGCAGAGTATCCGCCCGGCAGCCGACGGTAGGAGACAGGGACGGCCTTACGTTCTGGGGACGCGCGTGGTGGGGCAGGCCGGGCTGAGCCTGTGTGCGCCTGATATCATGGGCGTGTGTCAAAGACATCTGTCGAGGTTGATCCAGACATCCTGCAATAGGCCGCTGAGATTCTCGGTACGACTACCCTGCGGGCGACGATCGATGCTGCCCTGCGCGAGATCGTCCACGCCCGGCGTCGGCTCGAACTGGTCGCCTTGCTCGGCCAAGAGGGCCGATTCGATTTCGAGGACGCTGAACGGGCGTGGGGTTCCGACGAATAAGTGGAGAGCGTCCGATACCTGGTCGACACCAGCGTCTTCGCACGGCTGACAAAGCCTGCCGTCGCCGCGGCGTTTGTACCACTTGCCGCGGGGCGACAAGTAGCGCTGAGCAACCCGGTCGCATTCGAACTCGGCTACGCCGCCCGAAACCCCGACGACTACCGGGAGGTAGCCGACCGGCTGCAGTCGTTTCCTGCAGTACCCACCACCGATGCTGATCACGAGCGAGCACTGGAGATCCAGGCCGCGCTTGCAGTCCACAGTCAGCATCGGGCCCTCTCCCTCGTCGATGCCCTCGTTGCCGCGACCGCTGAAGCTCGTGGGCTGACCGTGTTGCACTACGACGGAGACTTCGAACTAGTTGCACAGATCACCGGTCAACCCCAGGAATGGATCGTCCCGCGAGGCACCGCCGAGTGACGATGCACGGCTGAACTCAGGTTGGGATAACAGTCTCCAGGCCGGCGTTTCGAGATGATCGTCATTCGGACTTCGGGGATACGAATCCCACGAATTATGAGACGCTTGCTCGCCCACGATCGGCTGCGATGACACCGGCTGTAGACCAGCTACCGGAAGACCCGTTGGTCATCGGGCAAGCACAGACGAGTTGAAAGAGAATCCGCAATCGAGGCGATCGTCAACTAGCTCGGAGATGGGAAACTCCTCGCCGACAAGCGGGCCACGTGGGCGGGCGTCACCTACGACACTTACCTGCCGGAGGCCGACAAGCAGGCGGCGGTCAAGCTCGAGGCCCACCGCGAGCGGGCACGTCTCACCCAGCGGGGGGCGTCGGCGGCAGCCCGGCCGGACCCATGAAAGCGAAGACCTGGTTGGCGCCCGGAAGGAGCAGCAGGCCATCGCCGACCGATGGCGTCGGGAAGTGGTTCGCGTACCCACCGAAGGGGATCGAGACGACCTGTTGGCCGTTGGCCGGGTTAAGGCCGTGCACCGCCTTGTCGCTTCCAATCGTCCAGACTAGTCCGTCGGCGATGATCGGTCCGCCAGCGGCCCCGTCGTTGTCGGTCCACAGCTGTTCCAGGTATGGGGCTTTGGTCGACACTTTGATCGCTGTCACGCCGTTCGGGCAGGGCACGTAGACGACCGAGCCCTCAACGGCCCGTCCGCCGTTGGGGTTGCCGCTGCACATCGAAAGCGATGCGACCTCGCCCTCCTCGCCGCCGAGATGCCCCTGACGTAGCAGGTAGGCGATGTCCGTCTTGCCGACCTGGAACACGAAACCGTCCACGAGCACGGGGTCGCCGGTCCCGAGGTCAAGGTCGTCAGCGCTCAGCTTCTGCCAGTCCTTGGGGTAGAAGACCGACTCGAGGTAAATGGTCGCCGACAGCTCGAGCACCGCGTCGCTGTCGTCGTAGGGCTGGCCGGCGCCGAGGTCGTATCCGTCGGCGCTCGCCACGTAGACGTTCCCCTGAGGGTCGACGACCGGGGAGCTGCCGCCCATCCACACCGCTCCCCGATCCGAGCCGCTGCCGATCTGGAAATAGTGCAACGGTCCTCCCGCCTCCGGGATCGCGACGACGTAGCCGTGGGCAGGACCGTTGGGGCCAGGACAGTCACCGGCGTTCTGACCGTAGGCGATAACCACGAAACCGTCATCGAGTGCCAAACCAGGCCGTTGCAGCTGCGCGAGCTGGTCCTCGCCGGTGTTCGGCATGGCCGGCTCGTCCAGCTCGACCTTGCCGGTGAACAGGTCGAGCCCGAATAGGCGATGCGACGCTTCCACGCCACCAGAGGAAGACGGACCTGCTACCAGGGTGTCTGCATCGACGAAGATCTCGTGGCGCGTCGAGTCGATCACCGGGGTGCCGGTAATGCCGACCTCGGGCGAGATATCGCCGCAAGGCAGGTCACGCGATGGCACGGCGTTCCCCAGATGCCGTGACCACAAGATGTGCCCGCTGTCGGCGGCCATCACGTAGACAGTGTCGTTCTCGGTCGCCGCGACGACGCGACCGTCGGCGACGAGCGGCTCGCCGTACAGCTGGCCGTCAAGGATCGGCGAGCTCCAGGCCCGCCGGGAAGGCAACAGCTTCGTGTCCGCAGTTTGGACTCCGGTCGCCTCAGCATCCCCGTGGTAGGTCGTCCAGTTGGCCCCGAAGCCGGAGGCCCCAGGCACGGGCCGCGCGCTCGCCGGCAAAGTGGTCCGCGACGTGCCGGGACTAATCGGCGACGGCGACACGGAGCCTGAGCTCGTTCCGCTAGGACCGAACTGGGTTGTTCCGGAACGACGAGCCGCAGAGCTGTGGGACGACCCAGCACACGAAGAGCAGACCACCGCCAGGATTCCTACAGCCGCGGTGAGCCTCCCTCTCCTCATACGTCACGACAGTCGATGCGCCACCCGTCCCAAACGACGGTCACTTGATCGTCGGCCGGCGGCGGCGTATCACGGAGGCACTAGGCCAACGGCTCGAGGGTCCTCGCAGGCTGCGCCCCATATCGCCATGGTACCGAACCCGACAAGCCGACCCTCCTTCACCAGCGACTTGAACCCCCACGGATCGACTCCGCACTGACCAGCCATTTCGCGCCAGACGGGGGGGTTCAAATCGGTGTCGACAGGAATAAAAAACTCAGGAACGATCACCGATCTGCCACTTGAGCTCGCTCGGTCCTGGCTCGATCTGGGCGCACCCGACATCCACCCTTGATATGGCGATCGACAAAGATGTTCAGAGCCGGACTGTAGGCCCAGGAGGGCGGGGTTCGCCTCCGACCGGCCCGTGGAGAGCGTGTCCACGCCCCCAACTGGATCAACTGGGACACGGCCCCCTCTCGTAGTATAATGTATTGCATCGCATTGCGAAGGGATTCCGATGGCTCGATCTACAACCAGCGTCCGTCTGCCAGACGAACTTCGTGAGCACCTGGCGACCGTCGCGGCGCGTGAACAGACCACCGTGACCGAGCTCATCGAGCGGTTCGTGCGAGAGGGCCTCGCCAGTGCCGCACACCCCGGCATCGTCTTCAAACCTGGGCCGTCGGGAAGGCGCGCCGCTGTGGCTGGCGGCCCGGACGTTTGGGAGATCGTCAGTGCTCTCCGCCACGCCGATGGCAGCGAAGCGAGTCGGACCGCTGCCGTCGGCGACGAGTTCGGGATCCATGAACGTCAGGTCGTGTTGGCCCTCAATTATGCAGCCGCATACCCAGACGAGATCCATGAGCGCCTTCACGCTAACGACCGGGCTCTCGAGGAGGCCGAGAGGATCGCCGAAGAGCGCCAGCGCCTGCTGGCGTGAAGTTCTTGGTCGACTCGATGTTGCCGCCTCGGACCGTCGAGCTACTTTCCGCCGCGGGTCACGACGCCGTGACGCCTGCTCAGCTCGGGGCTCAGAACCTACCCGACGACGAACTCATACACCTGGCCTCTATCGAAGGTCGCGTGATCATCACAGAGAACGCCAGCGACTTTGCCAAGGCAACATGCACCGTGCTGTTGGTGCGCAAATCGTGGTGGCCCGCCGCTGCACTTGCACAGAAACTCAGCAGCGCGATCGACCGATGGGTAGGCGCCAACCCCGAACCGGGACCGTGGGCCCACTGGCTGACCGCTGACATGCGATGACAATGCCTCGCCGCCGGATCAGTCACGCGCCTGTAAACCGGCGATACGTGGCAGGCTCACTGTGAAGACGAGCTCGATATCGCGCACGTGACTCACGCTTCGCTCAAGAACGAGGAGATCGCTTCGGCGAGCACCTTTCCGTGCACCATCACCAGCGTGAGGTGCCCTCCCGGCAGATCGACCAGCGAGCTGCCCGGGATCTTCTGCAGCTCGGCGGCGTCGCTCGCTGGCACAATCCGGTCGCGCCGGGCCCGGATGATCAGCGTGCTGGCCTTCACCTGGGAGAGCAACCCACGACCGTCGAAGGACTTCGACGCCTGCCGCTGCGCCTCGAAGGCATAGGACGGCTGACCATCGGCCTTGCGCAGCATGGGGATCCTTGAGACGAGGTCCATCATGAACCAGCGCCGGGAGAACCGGCGCGTCACCGCCGGCCTGGCCGCGGTGGCCCCCAGGATCAGATGGTCGACCAACTCGGGATGACCGGCCGCCAACTGGAGAGCGATCTTGCCTCCCATCGAGTAGCCCACGACGTCGGCGCGGGCGATCCCGAGTGTGGCGAACAACCCGGCCACGTCGTCTGCCATCTGCTCGATGCTGTAGGCACCTGTCGGCTTGTCGCTCTTCCCACCTCCTCGTGGGTCGATCACGACGACCTGATGCAACGTAGCGAGAAGCGGGACCACGTTGAAGAAGAGCCGCGTGTCGGCTCCGAGACCCGGGATCAGTACGACCGGCGGCCCGTCCCCGTGCACCTC
>PMHH01000034.1 GCA_003156595.1 Acidimicrobiaceae bacterium | reverse complement strand
AGGAAAGCAGGTCGGAGCCGGCCGGCGACTCGATCCGGAGTCCTCGGGATTTGAGCACCTCGAGATGGGCGCCACGGGCGATCAAGGTGACGTCGCAACCGGCTTGAAACAAGCGGCCACCCACGACCCCGCCGATGGCCCCGGCGCCCAGCACCACGTATCTCATCGGGATGGCGCCAGTCGTCTTCGTGGCCGGCATTCAGTGGGCGAAGACGTCTTTGGCTCCGGACGCGCCAGCAGGCACCGGATGTTCGAGGGCTTCGAGGGAGTCGGTGCGGGCGCGCAGGTCGTCGAGGAGTGAATCGGCCATGTCGAAGCTCATACCGGCCCGCACCACCACCCGCAGCACGGCCAGATCCTGGAGATTTTCGGGGAAGGTGTAGGCGGGGACCTGCCAGCCGCGCTCTCGTAGACGGTCCGAGACCTCGAACACCGTGTACTTGGTGATGTCTGGGTTGAGGGCGAAGGCAAACACGGGGAGTTGGCTGCCGTCGCTGATGAGCCGGTAGGGGCCGATGTTGGCGATCTCGCCGGCGAGGTACTGAGCGATCTCCGACGAGCGCTGCTGCACCCGCCGGTATCCCTCGAAGCCCAGGCTGGCGAACATGAAGTACTGGGCCACCACCTCGCTACCCGGCCGGGAGAAGTTGAGCGAGAACGTCGGCATGTGCCCGCCCAGGTAGTTGACGTCGAAGATCAGCTCCTCGGGTAGGGCGTCCGGGTCCCGCCAGATGGCCCAGCCCACACCGGGGTACACCAGCCCGTATTTGTGGCCGGACGCGTTGATGGATTGGACCCGGGGGATGCGGAAGTCCCATTCCAGATCTGGATGCAGGAACGGGGCCACGAACCCGCCGGACGCGGCGTCGACGTGGATCGGGATGTCCAGGCCGGTCTGTTCCTGCAGCTGGTCCAGTGCGGCGGCGATCTCCTTGACCGGCTCGTAGCTGCCGTCGAAGGTCGAGCCGAGCACGGCAGCCACGCCGATGGTGTTCTCGTCGCAATGCTTGACCGCTTCCTCAGCCGTCAGGTGCAGTCGGTCGCCCTCTAGAGGCACCAGACGGGCCTCGACGTCCCAGTACCGGCAGAATTTCTCCCAGCACACCTGCACGTTGGCGCCGGTGACGAGGTTGGGACGGTCCGCAGACTTGCCGGCGGCCTGCTGGCGCTTCCGCCACTTCCATTTGAGGGCGAGAGCCGCGAGCATGACCGCTTCGCTCGAGCCTGTGGTAGAGCAACCGGTGGCTTCTTCCTCGTGGGGCGAGTTCCAGAGGTTGGCGATGATGTTGATGCAGCGAGCCTCGATCTCGGCGGTCTGGGGGTACTCGTCCTTGTCGATCATGTTCTTGTCGGCGGTCTCCGCCATGAGCCGGGCGGCGAGCGGCGGCATCGACGTGGTGACGAACGTGGCCAGATTGAGGCGGGCGCTCCCGTCCAGCAGCAGGTCGCTGGAGATCAGGTCGTAGGCGTCCTCGGCCCCGACCCCGGTCGTAGACAGAAAATGCTGGGGGAGGTGCACCTGATCCGCAGCCGCGTAGCCCGTTCGACGCAGCGGCTCTTGGGCAGCCAACCCGTTTTCGGCGGCGGAGGCGGCCTGGCTGGCCTCCTTCGGCAGTTTCGCCTTCACATCCTCCGGCAGGCTCTCCAGAACGTGCGGAGGCAGGTGGGACCACACGTCGGGCGGTACCGGATGTCTCGTTACGCGCTGGGCCAGGTCGTGCAGGTTCGTCTTGCGGACCAGACCCATGTCAGGCCTCCCTCGTCAGGTTGCGAATGGGAGCGATCCTATTGACCGCCCGCCGGCCATCTGAGCCGCCCCGAATCAGCCCAGGTCGAGCCCACGGGGCAGGCGGTCAGGAGGCCAGTCGAGCAAGGCCACCGCCTGGGCGCACGCGAACCGGTCGGTCATGCCATCCACGTGGGCCACCGCGGCGTGCAGTGGGTCGGATCGGTCCGCCGCGGACCTCGCCGATTCGGGCAAGTCGCCCGGACAGGTCAGATAGTGGTCGACGAGCGCACGCAGCAGGGCGATGACCGAGTCGGCCTGCCGGCGGGATTCGGGCCGGAGGTAGATGCGCTCATGGTTGAAGCGTCGGAGGGCGGCGAGGGCGTCCGCGGCGGCGTCGGAGAGCCCCACCAGGCCGGCGCCGGCCGTGGTCTCGACGATGTCGGTGATGAAGGCCCGGAGCTGGGCCGACCGACTCGTCCCGCACCAGTCGGTCACTTCGGCGGGCAGGTCGCCGGCGGAGATCACGCCGGCGTGGAGGGCATCCTCCAAGTCGTGTGCGCAATAGGCCACCCGGTCCGCCACTCCGACGACCTGGCCTTCCGGGGTGAACGGGGACGGGCGCGACCAGGAGTGGTTGCGGATCCCGTCGAGGGTTTCGGCGCACAGGTTGAGCGGCGCAGCGGTGACGTCAGCACCCCACACGGCGTGGTCGAAGCCGGGGACGAACAGGCCCAACGCGTCCTCGGAGGCGTGACCGCCGGGCCCGTGACCGCAGTCGTGGCCCAGGGCGATGGCCTCCACGAGCGCCACGTTGAGCCGGCAGGCGCGGGCGATGGCGGTGGCGACCTGGGCCACTTCGAGGGCGTGGGTGAGCCGGGTGCGTTGGTGGTCGGCTGGGAAGATAAAGACCTGGGTCTTGCCGGCCAGCCGGCGGAACGCCGCCGAGTGCAGGATCCGGTCCCGGTCCCGCTCGAAGCAGGTCCGCCACGGGTCGGGCTCCTCGGGCCGGGCTCGGGTGCCGGCGTCCACCGCCCGGGTCGCGCCGGGGGCCATGCCGGCGTCCTCGGCCGCTTCGCGACCCTCGCGATCGAGCGGCTCGAACGGGCCGACAAGTACGGCCTCTCCACCGGCGTGAGCCTGGCGGACTGCGACGCCGACGCGCTGGCCGGCCATCGTCGCCGCCCACCGATCCGCCCGAGTGGCGTCCTGATCCGGCACGGCTTGCACGCTACAACCGGGAGCCGCGGCCCCGGCTGGCCCTTTGGGCTGGTGAAGAGACCTACGATGGGACGGTCCTCGTCGCTTCCAAGGAGAACCCACTAGTGGACGTCCGCATCGGTGTCACGCATACCCCCAAGGAGATCGAGGTCGAGCTGGCTGAAGGGACCGACCCCGACGCCCTCGTAGCCCAGATCGAGAAGGCCCTCGGCGGGACCGGGATGTTGTGGCTCACGGACCGGCGGGGCCGGCGGGTGGGCGTGCCCGCGGGGAGCGTCGCCTACATCGAGCTCAACACAGGCAGCGAGGACCGTCGGGTCGGCTTCGGCGCCGCGGTCCGATAGGGCCGGCGCTTGGTAGATCTGCTCGAACGCAAACTGGTCTTCGTTACCGGCAAGGGGGGCGTCGGCAAGACCACCATTGCCGCCGCCCTGGCTTGGCTGGCGGCCGACCGGGGTAAGCGGACGCTCGTCTGCGAGGTGGACGACAAGGGCAACCTGGCGGACTTCTTCGAGACCGCCCCTACCCGCTTCGAGGAGCGGGAGATCGCCCCCAGGCTGTGGGCGATGTCGATGGACACCGAGGCTTCCCTCAAGCAGTACCTCTCGTTGCAGCTCAAGCTGCCATTGGTGGCCCGCATCGGGCCGCTGGCCAAGATGTTCGACTTCGTGGCCTCCGCTGCCCCTGGTGTGAAGGAGATCGTCACGGTCGGCAAGCTGTGCTGGGAGGTCAAGGAGGAGCACTACGACCTGATCATCGTCGACGCCTCCGCCAGCGGCCACATCGTGAGCCAACTGGCCGCCCCGCAGGCCATCAACCAGCTGGTGCAGGTGGGGTTGGTCCGCCAACAGACGGGGTGGATGCTCGACATCCTCGACGACCCCGCCACGACCGGCCTGGTGGTCGTGGCCACTCCGGCCGAGATGCCGGTGAATGAGACCCTCGAGCTCACTGCCCGTCTCCATGAAGAGACCAAGGTCGACCTGGCCGCGGTCGTGGTCAACCGGGTCCTGCCCGAGCTGTTCGGCAGAGGCGAAGAAGAGGTCTTCGACCGACTGGCGACGCCCGAGGGCGAGGAGCGGCTCGATGCCCTCGTCGGCGGTGCGACCGCCTCGCTCATGGACGCAGCCCGACTCACGGTCACCATGCGACGGGCCCGAACCGAACACCTCGAAACGCTCCGCGACGCCATCGACCCCAGCGTGCCGCTGCTCTACCTGCCGTACCTGTTCTTCCGCAGTCACGGGCTGCGTGCGACCCACCAGCTCGCCGACGCCTTGTCGGCCGAGCTGGGGTACTGACGTCTCATGGCCAGTCGAGACTCACAGCGGTCGGGCGCCTCCAACGCCCCCCCGGACAGCATCGAGGCCCTCTTCGCCGCCAAGGAGATCGTGATCGCGTGCGGGTCCGGTGGAGTGGGCAAGACCACCACCGCCGCGGCCGCGGCCGCGATGGCAGCGGTGCGCCACGGGGGCAAGGTGCTCGTAGTGACGGTCGACCCGGCGCGGCGGCTGGCGAATGCCCTGGGGCTCGACGGTTTCGGCAACGTCGAGAAGCGAGTCCCACCCGAGGCGTTCAAGTCCAGCGGGGTTCGCCCCCGCGGCGAGCTGTGGGCGGCCATGCTCGACACCAAACAGAGTTGGGATGATCTGGTGCGCCGTCACGCCCCTGACCCCGAGACGGTGTCGCGGATCCTGGCCAACCCCCTCTACCAGAACATCTCCGGCAAGTTCATCCAGAGCCACGACTACATCGCCATGGAGCGTCTCTACGAGATTCACTCGGAAGGCAACTTCGACCTGATCGTCGTCGACACCCCTCCGACACGAAACGCCATCGACTTTATCGAAGCCCCCCAACGGATGGCCGAGTTCTTCTCCTCCCGCCTGCTGCGGCTACTCATCGCCCCGTACCGCAGCCGCATGGTCAACATGGCCTCCCGGCCCTTCTACCAGGTCGCCGATCGGGTCCTCGGATCGCAGTTCCTGCAGGACATTGCCGAGTTCTTCATCCTCTTCCAGACCATGTACTCCGGCTTCGTGGAGCGGGCTCGGGCGGTGGAGCGACTGCTGCGCGATCGGCGCACCACCTTCGTGGTCGTCAGCACGCTCGAGGCGGCCCCGGTACGGGAGGCAGAGTTCTTCATCCAGGTGCTGACGCAGAAGAAGTTCCATCTGGGTGCCCTGGTCCTCAACAAGGTCCTGCCGGACTACCTCCTCGACGACGCAGCCGAAGCCCGAGCGGCCCGCCTCTGCGATGATGCCGCCGAACTGGCCAGGACCGACGGCCTGGCCGAGTTCCTGGAGACGGACGAGGCCCAGCTGGTCCGGGTGCTGGCGGAGGTGGGAGAGAACTTCCGCAACTTCGCCGTGGTCGCCCGACGGGAGGCCGGACTGCGCCGAGAGCTGGAGGGCCGGCCGGACGTAGTGGTGACCGTGCCGGAGTTCGACGCCGACATCCACGACCTACCCGGACTGCTCCGCCTCGGCGAGCGGATCTGGACGTAGGCAGCGGACGGCCGGTCCGCGGTGGCCACCCTCGCCGAACTGGTACAAGAGCACACTGACCTGGAAGGGCCGGTGGTCGGCCATCTGCAGCGCTTGGTCGCGGGATGGGGCGTGCTGTCGGACCTGTGCTTTGCCGACCTCCTCCTGTTCGTGCCGCTCCGAAGCCCCTCGGAGCTGTTCGTGGTGCTCGGCCAGGTCAGACCGACCACCAGCCAGACCCTCCACCTCGAGGACCTGGTCGGGAGAGTCCTGGAGGCTGACGACCGGCCGCTGTTAGCCCGGGCCTGGAACCTCGGCAGCGTGGTGGAGGGGGAGGTAGTCATCCAGAGCCGAAGCGAGCATGCCCGGCTGGTGTGCATTCCGGTGCGCTGGCAGGACCAGCTGGTGGCCTTGATGACTCGGGAGTCCGCGTTGTCGGTCGGCCGACGGCCCGGGCAGCTCGAACGGGTCTACATCGAGGTCTTCGACCGTCTGGCCCGCATGCTGTCGCAAGGGGCGTTCCCCTTCCCGGTGGACGAGGTGGTCACCACCGAGGCGCCGCGTGTGGGCGACGGGGTGTTGGTGCTCGACGCCAGTGCCCGGGTGGATTACGCGTCGCCCAACGCGGTCAACGCCTTGCACCGCATGGGGGTGTACTCCGGCCTCGAGGGGGTGCGTCTGGACGAGGCTGGTCTCGATCAGTCCGCGGTGTCGCTGGCCTACCAGACCCGGCTGCCGTACACCGAGGAGATCGACGGTGGCGACACCGCGCTGGCGCTGCGCTGCATCCCGCTGCTCGACAACGCCAGCATGACCGGCGCCCTGGTCCTCATGCGGGATGTGAGCGACCTGCGCCTGCGGGACCGTCTCTTGTTGTCCAAGGACGCCGCCATCCGAGAGGTGCACCATCGGGTCAAGAACAACCTCCAGACCATCTCTTCGTTGCTCCGTCTGCAGTCGCGGCGAATGCCGGCGGGTCAGGCCCGCCACGCCCTGGAGGAGTCGGAGCGTCGGGTCCGGAGTATCGCGGTGGTGCACGAGATCCTGTCGCGCGACACCGCCGACGAGGTCGATTTCAACGACATTCTTCCGTCCTTGGTTCGTATGGCGGAGGATCTCGGCCGGGACGACCGCCCGGTGATCATCGACTACCGCGGCGAGGCGGGTGAGCTGCAAGCCTCAGTGGCCACTCCTCTTGCGGTGGTCATCACCGAGCTCCTCCAGAACGCCGCCGAGCACGCCTGGCCCGAAGGAACCGGCGAATCAGACGCCGGCCCCGAGCTCCATGGCAACGGCGACCTCGACAGCGAGACGGCCCCGGGCGGCGAGCGGCCCTTGCTGGTGGATGTCGAGCTGTACCGCACCGACGCCGAGTTGCGGGTCACGGTGCGCGACAACGGAGTGGGCCTGCCACCCGGATTCTCCATCAACGACACGACCAGCCTCGGGCTGTCCATCGTGCGCGGCCTGGTCGGCACCCAGATGGGAGGGACCATCACCATGCGCAGCGACGGGGGGACAGTGGTGGAGGTGGTGATCCCGGTCGACCACCCCTCCGACGA
Source organism: Acidimicrobiaceae bacterium (assembly GCA_003156595.1). Classification (GTDB taxonomy): domain Bacteria; phylum Actinomycetota; class Acidimicrobiia; order Acidimicrobiales; family Palsa-688; genus PALSA-693. Next base: position 140 of record PMHH01000034.1, on the reverse strand, counting down.
CCTCGAGAACTTGTAGGGGAAACCTCGACCCCCGGCGCGGGAGCGGAGGATCGGTTGTAAGCGAGATGCTGCCCCTGTATCAACGAGGGCAGCATCTCGTTCCACCGCCCTCCACTCCGTCTCCTCTCCGCGTGATTCCC
>PMHH01000037.1:15887-21641 GCA_003156595.1 Acidimicrobiaceae bacterium | reverse complement strand
CCTTGCGCAGCGTGATCGGCCTAAGCCCGGTAACGCAAAGGGACAGCCATCAGCAAGGCGTGTCGATCTCGACCACGGGCCTGCTCCGTTGCCCGAACGACCCAGCGGGCTGCTATTCGTGGGCTCTAACATTCGGATGTGCCGCCACGATGGGCATCGTCGGGGCGTCGCGCCTTTCCCGAACGAGCGACGGTCAAACTCCCTGCCTTCGATCCGCCGAGCCGGCTAGCCATGGCGTTCCACCTCAGACTGCCACCGATCCGTAGCTCTCAGATCGCCGGAAGGACCTGCAGCCCCCGGCTCTCTGCTTTCTCCGAATGGCTGACCCTTTCCCGCATCCAGCCGCAATTGGTTTGCAATTGCCGCGGCCGCGCCACCGGGGTACGCTCGCCCGTGGCGATCTGGCCGCTGGTCGGCCGAAACAAGGAACTCTCCCAGCTCACGGCCGCTATCAGCGCGCGACGGGGGGCCGTGATCACCGGTTCGGCTGGAGTCGGAAAGACCACCCTGGCCGTGACAGGACTTGAGTGGGCTGGGGAGCGGGGGGTGCAGCACATCCGCACCACCGCCACCAAGGCGTCGCGCGGGTTGCCTTTCGGGGCTTTCGCATCGATCCTGCCACCAGATCAGAGCGACCCACTTTCTCGAGAGGACCACACTGCCCTCCTTCGGCGTTATGTGCGGGCGGTGACTGAGGGTGCCGGAGGACGTCCGTTGCTGGTGTTCGTCGATGACGCCCACCATTTGGACAATGGGTCAGCCACACTTGTCCACCAGTTGGCCGTGACGAGAGCGGCAACGGTCTTGGCCACCGTTCGATCAACTGAAGTCGTTCCGGACGCGGTGGTGGCCATGTGGAAGGACGGACCCCCCGAGCGCATCGAAGTTGGCGTTCTCGGCGATGTGGCAATTGAAGAGCTGCTCGTCGCGGTCCTTGGCGGTCCAGTCGACGCTGCATCAGTGCGGCAACTCTCCCTTCGCTGCGAGGGAAACCCGTTGTACTTGCGTGAACTGGTGACGGGGGCGCTCGAGGCCGGGGCTTTGGTCGATGCAGGAGGCATCTGGCGCCTTCGGGACAACTTGCGGCCTACAGCCCGCCTCGTCGAATTGGTAGCACTTCGTTTGGGCGACCTCACCAGATCCGAGCGCGCTGTGCTCGAATTGCTGGCGTTAGGAGAGCCCCTCGACGAACTGGAGCTCGCCGAGTTGGCCGATCCGGCTGTAGTCGAGGCTCTCGAAGACAAGGGTCTCATCAGCAGCCGCATCGAAGGCCGGAGCGTGAAGGTGTGGCTCGCACACCCCGTGTACGGAGATGTGGTCCGGGTGGGTATTGGCGCCCTTCGCGAGCAGGGCATCACCCGATCACTGGCCGACGTGATCGAGGCGGCTCGGGGGCCCCAAGCCGATCGGTTGCTCGTGGCTTCGCTCCGGCTCGTCGGCGGTGGCGGCAGCGCCGAACTTTTCTTGGCGGGCGCGGTAACCGCTCGCGCTCGCCACGATCATTCGCTCACTGAACGGATGGCGCAGGCGGCGATCGCGGAAGGGTCAGGATTTGAAGCCCGCCTTTTGGCCGCCGAAGCAGCGCATTTCCTCGGTCGACCCGACCAGGCCGAGCAAGAACTCGCCGAGCTTGCCGATTACGCGAGCATTGACTCAGAGCGAGCCCGCGTCGCGCTACTCCGCTTCCATCACAATCATTCCCGACAGCCGCGTGAGACGGACTTGCGACTCATCGACGATGCGCTCGATATGATCAGCGAGCCATTATGGCGAGACAAGTTGGCAGCCCACCGCTTCTTTGTCAGGAGTTTCGGGATGGGTCCTGGGGGCACGGTGAAGGCCGGGTCAGCGGTGCTCGAACTTCCAAGCTCCGAACCCCTCACCCCAGTCGTTGCGGCGCTGAGTTACAGCTTAAACCGCACGGGGCGCTTTGAAGAGGGCGTGCAGCTGGTCGGCCGAACTTCTCGACCTCTCATCCCTGCGGCGGACGAGGAGTGGGACAGTTGGGTTGTCTTCATAAGCAGAGTCGACAGGTTGGCTTATGCCGGGCACCTCAAGGAAGCCGAAGAACTCCTCACTCGTGCCTACGCCACGGTCATCGATCAACCCGCCGCTGTAGGCAGGGCTTTCATTACGGGATGGTTCGCCGCGGTGCACCTCGAGCAAGGCCGACCTCGGATCGCATTCCAACGCGCCAGCGAGTCGTACACCCTCTTCCAACAACTAGGATTTACGGCACCGGCCCGGTGGTCCTACATCGCGGCGGCATGGGCACTGGCTTTGGCTGGGCGTGCCGAACAGGCGGCCGAGACCCTGGCTGCGCTCGATTCCCTCGGCCTGCCCCCAATCCTGGTCAACGAGGTCGACCTCCTGCAGGCCAGAGCGTGGACAGCAGTGGCCGGGGGCAAACTTCATTCCGCCCGTGACCATCTCGACGCTGCAGTTGAACTCGGCCGTCGGGTCGGCGACCTGGTGGGTGCCGCAAGCGCCTTGCACGGCCTGGCACGGCTCGGCCAAGCTCGCCGTGTCACCGCGGATCTCAATGCCATCTCCGACAAGGTCGAGGGTAATTTCGTAGCGGCTCGCTGTGCTCATGCGACGGCCCTAGCCGCCCGAAGCACATCCGACCTGGCGAGGGTCTCCGCTCAGTTTGAGGGCCTGGGCGCGGTCCTCTACGCGGCTGAGGCCAGCGCGGAAGCCGCGGTACTCCTCCGACGTGCCGGCACCTCACGGGAGGCTGCAGCGGCCGAGCTGAGAGCGTCGCAACTCCTTGGCCGCTGCGAGGGGGTCATCACCCCTGCAGTGCAAGCGATCAGTACTCGGGCGCGCCTGACACCAGGGGAACTCGACGCTTCGATGCAGGCCGCCGCTGGCCGCTCTAACAAAGAGATCGCCGCGGAGATGCACTACTCGGTGCGAACGGTTGAAACCCATCTACAGCGGGTTTACGAGAAGCTCGGAATCAACGGGCGTCGTGAACTGGCAGATGCCTTGCGAAATGAGCGAGGAGTAGGACCGCCGGATTTGTGATCTCACTGGTGGTAGCCCCACCATGGCAATTGGGCGAGTCGATCACGACGTCTGGGACGAATCCCCGTTGTCACGTCTCGGCACGAGGTCCGCCGTTGGACATCGGCTGGCGCTTGTCCAGCGTGGCGGCGTGGATGCGGTCACCGGCGGTCTTGTCGATGTTCCGCCAGTACTCGAACGCTCGCTGCAGCACTTCGTCGCGTCGAAGTCCGGCCAAGATGCCCGAGACGGTGTCGACCAGGCGGCTTCGGGCGTCGTCGTTCATCACCTTGTTGACCAGCGTGTTGGCTTGGCCGAAGTCGTCGTCTTCGGGGTGGAGGGTGTAAGCGGCGCGCACCATCTCTCCATCAGCGGCCCACACGGCTTGCTCGGCGTAGGTGTTGGTGTCGGCGCTGGGGGCCGTCGGGATGGAGTTGGGGTAGTAGACGGGGTCGGTTACGTTGTCTATGCGCATGGCCCCGTCTTTGGAGTAACTGTGTACGGGCGCCTTGGGACGGTTTACGGGAATCTGCTGGTAGTTCACTCCGAGCCGGGCGCGGTGGGCGTCGGCGTAGGAGAACCCTCGGGCGAGCAGCATCTTGTCTGGTGACAGGCCAGTTCCGGGCACAGTGTTGTTTGGTTGGAAGGCGGCCTGTTCCATCTCGGTGTGGTAGTCGGTGACGTTGCGGTTAAGGGTAAAAGTTCCAACGTCGATGAGGGGGTAGTCTCCGTGGGGCCACACTTTGGTCAGGTCGAAGGGGTTGAACCGGTAGGTCTTGGCCTCGTCGAAGGGCATGATCTGCATCTTGAGCGTCCAGCTGGGATAGTCGTCGCGTTCGATGGCCTTGTAGAGGTCTCGCTGGTGGTAGTCGGCGTCGTGGCCAGCGATCCGGTCGGCTTCGGCCTGGGTCAGGTAGTCGATGCCCTGGTTGGTCTTGAAGTGGTATTTGACCCAGAACCGTTCGCTCACGGCGTTGATCCACATGTAGGTGTGGGATGAGTAGCCGTTCATGTGACGCCAGCTTCGGGGGATGCCCCGGTCGCCCATGAGCCAGGCGACCTGGTGCGCCGATTCGGGCGACAGAGTCCAGAAGTCCCACTGCATGTCGGCGTCGCGCAGGTTGTTGGCGGCAAGTCGCTTCTGGGATCGGATGAAGTTCTGGAACTTCATCGGATCGCGGATGAAGAACACCGGGGTGTTGTTACCGACAATGTCCAGGTTTCCCTCGCTGGTGTAGAACTTGACAGCGAAGCCGCGCGGGTCTCGCCACGTGTCGGGAGAGCCGCGCTCACCGGCGACGGTCGAAAAGCGCACCACCAGGTCGGTCTCCGTGCCGGGCTGGAACACGGCCGCTTTGGTGTAGCCGCTCACGTCATGGGTCACCACCAAGCTACCGAACGCCCCGCCTCCTTTGGCATGGGGCTGGCGCTCGGGGATGCGCTCGCGGTTGAAGTTCGCCATCTGCTCGATCAGGTAGAAGTCTTGTAGCAGGATGGGTCCGTCGGGCCCGATGGTGAGCGAAAGCTCCTGGCTGGCGACCGGGATGCCCGCATCGGTCGTGGTCGCGGGTCGACGTGGTAGTTCGTTGGTCATGGCTTCCTTCTTTCTGTCTTGGACGAACCGGGTCTTCTGGGCGAGTCCGGGTGCGCTCGTCCGCATGGCCGTCGCCATCTAGCAGCGAGGGTGCTTGCTATGGCTTCCCGATCCGGGGTGCGCTGCCGGGGATCCGGGTGCAGTTTCCATGTGGTGAGAGTGCGAGTAGACGCGGAGGGGCGCAGTGTCGGCCCGGGTTGACACCCCGGGCCGACACCGCATCAGGACTGGGTCAGGGGGTTGTGCCCAGGGCTTGGCGCAACGTGGCGATCGCCTGGTTGATCGCCCCCTTCGGCGGCGGCCACTTCCGCTGGCACCTCTGATGCTCCATCACTCTGTAAGTGTTTGATGTCGAACCTGGGGGACTTTCCATTGGTGGCGTTGAGCAGGAATGAATATCTTGCGTGCACGTGAGAACGGAATCCGTGGGATGTCGTAGGATGAATCAGGCCTCTGGCCTCCCCCTGACGAGTTCCCATGATGGTTGGAGCGGAACTTCATCAGCGGGGAGGGTGCAGTGGCCCGAGGTCAGCGTTCCCTCAGGAAGGCCAAGAGGTCGGCGTTGATGGTCTCGGCATGTGTCGTGAACATCCCGTGCGGCCAGCCGGGGTAGGTCTTGAGCGTCCCGTTCTTGACCAGCTTGGCCGACAGGGGTCCTGAGTCGGCATAGGGAACGACCTGGTCGTCATCGCCGTGCATGACGAGCACCGGCACGGTGATCGTCTTCAGGTCTTCGGTGAAATCTGTCTGCGAGAAGGCGACGATGCCGTCGTAGTGGGCCTTGGCGCCGCCCATCATGCCCTGGCGCCACCAGTTGTCGATGATCCCTGGTATTGGCTTCACGCCGGGGCGGTTGAAGTTGTAGAACGGGCCCTCCGGAAGGTCGCGGTAGAACTGGGCACGATTTGCCGCAACCTGTTCCTGGAATCCGTCGAACACCTTCTTGGGGAGGCCGCCGGGGTTGGCGGGCGTCTGCACCATGAGGGGCGGCACCGAGCTGATCAGCACGGCCTTTGCCACTCGGCTCTCGCCATGCCGGGCCAGGTAGCGCGTCACTTCGCCGCCACCGGTCGAGTGGCCGATGTGCACGGCGTCGTGGAGATCGAGGTGCGCGGTCAGCGCCGCGAGATCGTCGGCGTAGTGGTCCATGT